>CAYORZ010000064.1:0-8204 GCA_964406485.1 uncultured Gemmatimonadaceae bacterium
CCCTTCGTCGGCGACTTCGGGCCCGAGGACGGCCGCCTCGAGGACCGCGTCGTGGGCTGCGAGGGCCTCGGCCACCTCGGGAAGCAGCACTCTCGAGGGGCGGGAGGGCGCCGCCGCCGACCGCGCATGCGGGGCCGGTGCCCGATCGACCTCGGCGAGGAGGACCTCGAGAGGACGGGGGACCACGATGAGGTGCGGCGCTCCCGGCCGCGCGAGGACGCGTCGGAAGATCTCGGCGCCCTCGTCGGGGGTGATCGCCTGGCGCAGCCAGTCGGGAGACGCGCCGTCGCTGTCGTCATCGAGGGCGTTGTGGGCGACGCGGATCATGCTGAAATCGTCGACCTCGGTGAGCACCGCACCCGACGCGTCGTAGAGCGTGACGTCGAAGGAGGCGAGCATCCCGTCGGTGTCGGAGTCCCGCAGGCGGATGTGGCTCGTGAAGGTGGCGTCCAGGGGACTCCGCACCCGCACTCCGCCGTATCCGGCCGGAATCAGGAAGTCGCTCGCGGGGTCGACCCCCGGCACGAGGTCGGGTGCTCCCGCCGTGGCCATGTCGAGCAGCGCCGGGTGGAGGACCGATGCGTTCAGGTCGTCGTGGAATTCCTCGGGGAGGTGGTGGGCGAGAAGGGCTTCCCCCTCCGACAGCGCGGCTCCGACGACATTCCCCCACCGGGGTCCGAAGTCCATCACGGGGTGCTCCGGCCGCGGGGTCGGCCGGGGGGCGCCGAGGCGGGCCACCACGTCGGCGAACGACTCCCGCCCCCCTGCTTCTGTCGCCGGGGCGCCCTCGATCCGCGCGCGGGCGTGCTCCGTCCACCCCCGCTCGGTCGGACCGCGGCCCCGGACCTCGACGCTCCATCCGGCCCCTTCGGGGCGGAGGCGCACTTCGAGCTCGCGGGCGCCCCCCTCGTCGACCCGGAAGGGGCGGAGGAAGGTGAGATCGCGGATGGTGGGCGTGGTCACGGCGCCGTGGAGACCGGCGGCCATCAGGACGAGCTCGACGTACCCCGAGCCCGGAAGGATCCGCTCGCCGCTGCGCGTCTGGTGCTCGTCGAGCATCCAGTGTCGGCCCCAGGCGAGGTGCATCCGGAAGGCGACACCGCCGTCCGGGAGGTCGAGACGGCGCTCGAAGAGCGGGTGTTCGCAGCGGATTCCCTCGGGTTCCTCGTCGGCTGCGGCGCCGTAGCGTGCCGCGTCGGCGAGCTCGGCAGCCATCCCCACGTCTCGCCAGGCGCCCCACGCGAGCGAGAGCGTCGGCTGGCCGGTGCGGTGGGTCCGCTCGCGGGCGAAGGCGTCGAGCCAGGCGTTGGCCGCGGCGTAGTCGATCTGACCGGCGGCTCCGAGGACGGCGCTCGCCGACGAGAAGACGACGAAGCCCTGGAGGTCGAGCCCCTCGACTGCCGCTTCGAGCGCGCGGCTCCCCGCCACCTTCGGGGCGAAGACCGCGTCGACCTGCTCCACCGTGCGGGTGAGTAGGGGGCCGTCGTCGAGGATCCCGGCGGCGTGGATCACCCAGTCGAGTCCGCCGAAGCGCTCCCGCGCGGTGGCAACGGCGCGCGCCGCCGCTGCCGCATCGGTGATGTCGGCGGCCACCACGGCGACCTCCGAGCCGCTCCGCTCGATCGCCTGCACCTCGCGGATCGCCCGGGCCGTCTTGTCGGTGTCGTCGGCGCCGACGACGCGTCGCGCCCACTCTGCGCGGGGCGGGAGTCCGGAACGCCCCACGAGGACGAAACGGAGCGGGCGCCGCTCCGCCAGCGCGCGAGCGAGGGTGAGACCGATCCCGCCGAGCCCGCCCGCGATCAGGATCACCTCGCCGTCGTGCACACCGTCGATGGGGCCCGGGTCGGTCAGGGGCACGCGCTGGTGATCGAGGGTGACCCGCTCCCCGTCGCGGTAGCCCACGAACCGGGGCGCGTCGGCGGTGCGTACCTCGTCGACGATGCGGTCGAGGATGCGGCCCCGGGCCGCCGCCTGCTCCGGAAGCACTCCCGGGTCGATCAGGCGGGTGCGGAGGGTGGGGACTTCGCGCGGCACCACCCGCACCGGCCCCTGGAGCGTCGCGTGGTCGGGCACGGCCGACCGGCCGTCCAGGGCCAGGGCGCCGGTGGCCACCACGTCGAGGTCGAGCGGGTGGCCGGGGTGGGCTTCCTCCAGGGTGCGCACGAGGTGGAAGAGGGGAAGGAAGGCGTCTCGCGCCCCCCCCTTGGCGTCGCGCTCCAGACACCACGCGTGGACGAGGCGGCTCGGCAGCCCCGGTCCGTCGGGGGCGGCGAGTGCTTCCCAGAGACGCGCCCACTCCTCGGGCGCATCGGGGCGGATGCGGAAGTGCTCGCCGTCGCGGTCGAAGCGCTCGCCGCGGGAGAGACGGATCACCCGGGCACCCGTCGCGGCCAGGCGGGCGGCGAGTTCGTCTCCTGCGCCGTCGGGGCGGGCGAGCAGGAGGAGCGGCCCCTCCGGCTCGTCGGGGGTGGGCAGCGGCGGGGGGAGGGGGCGCCACACCGTCTGGTGCACCCACTCCGAGAGGTCGGCGATCCGGTCGGCGCCGTCGAGCACGGCCGGGGCCGCCGCGCCGGCAGTCCCGGAGGCCTTCGCGTCGGCGGTCGGAGGCGCCACGAAGTAGGGCTTGCGCTCGAAGGGGTAGAGCGGCGCCGGAACCCTCCGCCGCTCCTGCCCTTCATCGTATCCGGCCCAATCCACCGCGACCCCGTGTGCCCACAGACTCCCGAGCGCACCCAGCATGTGCCCCTGGGCATCGGCGTCGTCGCGGGGGCCCGGGAGCGAGGTGAGGGTCGCCTGCTCCGGAGTCCACCGGGGGTGGAGGCGGGCCAGGGTCGCGAGCGTCCGCCCCGGTCCCACCTCGAGCAGGAGCGGACCGTCGTCGGCGAGCAGGTGTCCGATGCCGTCGCCGAAGCGGACCGTCTCGCGCAGGTGCCGCACCCAGTAGTCGGCGGTGGCCACCTCTGCCCCCGCAGGTCGTCCGGAGCGGTTGGAGATGAACTCCCGCTCGGGGGGCGAGAGCCGCAGGGTCCGCAGGTGCGCCCCGAATGGTTCGAGGATCGGCTCCAGCATCGAGGAGTGGGCCGCCACATCGATGTGAATGCGGCGCACGTCGATCCCCTCGCCGTCGAGCTCGGCGTGCAGGCGCTCGATGGCCTCCTCGGGTCCCGCGGCCACCGTGACTTCGGGCGCGTTGACGGCGGCGATGGAGAGTCCCTCGGGGAGCCGGCGACGGAGGGTGGCCTCGTCGAGACCCACGCTCAGCATCGCCCCCCGCTCGACCGTCTCGAAGAGGCGCCCCCGGAGGCTCACCACGGAGAGGGCGTCGGCGAGGGTGAAGACGCCGGCGCGGCAGGCGGCCGTGTATTCCCCCATCGAATGCCCGATCATCGAGACGGGGTCGATCCCCCACGAGGCCCAGAGGCGGGCCTGGGCGTACTGTACGGTGAAGAGTGCGGGAAGCGCCCGGGACGGACGCTGCAGGGCGCGCGCGGCAGCCTCCAGGTCGGTCCCCGGCGGAGGCAGGAGGAGGGAGCGCAGGTCGAAGTCCAGCACCCCGTCCAGGATCGCGAGACAGCGATCGACCTCGGCGCGGAAGACGGGCTCGTGCTCATGGAGGGAGCGCGCCATCCCGGGATACTGCGCTCCCCCTCCGGCGAAGAGAAACGCGACCCCGCGCGGGGTGGAGGGCGCCTCGGCCGTCACCACCCCCGCTCCCGCGCCGGTGGCCAGCGCCTCGATCGCTCCGTCGGCGTCGGCGCAGACGAGGGCCCGCCGGTGCGCGAAGGCCCGCCGCCCGGTGCGGAGGGTCCAGGAGAGGTCGGCGAGCGAGCCGGAGCCCGCCCCTTCGAGGTGCTCGAGGAGGGCGCGGGAGGCGTCTTCGAGCGACGCGGCCGAGCGGGTCGAGAGGGTGAGGAGGTGGCGCGGCCGTGCGGGACCCCCTTCGGAGAGGCGCGGCGCCTCTTCGAGGATCACGTGGGCGTTGGTCCCGCCGACGCCCAGGGAGTGCACCGAGGCGCGGCGGGGCTCGGGTCCCTCCGGCCACGGCTCCGCCTCGGCGTTGATGCGGAAGGGGGAGCCTTCGAGCTGCAGGAGGGGGTTGGGGGCCTCGAAGTGGACCGTCGGCGGGATCACCCGGTGCTTCAGCGCCAGGACCGCCTTCGCGAAGCTCGCGACCCCGGCGGCGGTGTCGAGGTGGCCGATGTTGGACTTGATCGAGCCGAGGGCGCAGTAGCCCACCCGCTCCGTCCCCGTCCGAAAGGCCTGGGTGAGGGCGGCCACCTCGATGGGGTCGCCGACCGGCGTCCCGGTGCCGTGCCCCTCGACGAGTCCGATCGTGGCCGGGTCGACGTCGGCCAGCGAGAGTGCCTCGGTCACGACCTTCGCCTGGCCATCGACGCTCGGGGCCAGGTAGCTCACCTTCGCCGCCCCGTCGTTGTTCACGGCCGACCCGCGGATCACGGCGTGGATCGTGTCGCCGTCGGCCACGGCATCGGCGAGTCGGCGCAGCACGACGACCCCGGCCCCGCTCCCGAAGACCGTCCCCTGCGACCGGTGGTCGAAGGGGCGACAGCGGCCGTCGGGCGAGAGGATCTCGCCTTCGGCGTAGAGGTAGCCGTGGCGGTGCGGCTGTTCGATGGTCACTCCCCCCGCCAGGGCCATGTCGCACTCCCATGCGAGGAGGCTCTGGGCCGCGTAGTGGATCGCGACGAGCGACGTCGAGCAGGCCGTCTGCACGCTCACGCTCGGCCCGGTGAGGTCGAATTCGTACGAGGCGCGGGTCGCGACGAAGTCCTTGTCGTTGCCGGTGTGACGGAGCAGGAAGTACCCCACGCTCTCCATCAGCTCGGGGTCCTCGACGACATTCTTCCAGAAGTACTGCCCCGCTCCGGCGCCCGCGAAGACGCCGATCGGCCCGTCGAAGTGTTCGGGGACGTGGCCCGCGTGCTCGAGGGCGTGCCAGCAGCACTCCAGGAAGTGCCGCGTCTGGGGATCCATGATCGCGGCGTCGCGCGGGCTCAGGCCGAAGAAGCCGGCGTCGAACCACTCCATCCGCTCGAGAAAGCCGCCGGCCCGCACGTAGCGGGGGTCGTCGAGGAGGTGCTCGGGGACCCCTGCTTCGGCCATCGCCTCGCGGTCGAGGTGCGAGACGCTCTCGACCCCGTCGCGCAGATTTTCCCACAACCGGTCCAGGTCATCGGAACCGGGAAGGTGGAGCGACATGCCCACGACGGCGATGGCCCCCTCGAGGTGCGGGGGGAGCGGCTGCGAACTCATTCTGGACTCCTGGGAGAACGACTGGCCTCCATACCCGCGGAGGAGGCAGGGCGTGCCCCCCCCTCACCGGACGGCCGGAAGCGAAGGAGGAGGTCGTCGTCCGGGCGGGGCCCCCCGCGGCCGTCCCGGTTGCTGGTCCCGACCCACAGACTCCCGTCCGGGGCGAGCGCGACGAGGCGCAGCCGGCCGAAGCCCTGGTCGACGATCACGTCCTCGCACTGCACTTCGCCGGGGTCTCCGCGCTGCCACCGGACCGCCCGGACGCGGCCGTCGAGCAGTCCCGACACGAGGGCGCCCTCCCCCCACGGCGACGTGGAGTCCCACGACACCGCCATCCCGGCAGGGGCGATCGCGCGGGTCCATTCGACGATCGGCGGCGTGAAGGCGTCTCCACCGCCCTCGAAGGCCCCGGCCACGACCGGCCACCCCAGGTCGTCGCCCGGGCGGGCGAGGTTCAGCTCGTCGTTGCCCACGCGCCCCCATTCCTGCGGCAACCCCGTGGGCCCGTGGTCGGTGAGGAGGATTGCGTCGCCCGCGGGCGTGAAGTCGAAGGCCTGGCTGTTGCGGAGGCCCCGGAGCACCGTCGGCACCCGATCGGCGGGGTCGAGGGGCGCGGGGTCTCCGTCGGGGGTGAAGCGGAGGAGTCGCCCGCTCCAGGCGTCGTCGCTCAGGCCGTGGGCAGGAGAGGCGGCGTCGCCGTTGGTGAGGTAGAGGTGATCGTCAGGGCCGAAGCGCAGGGCTCCCCCGCCGTGCAGGCTCCCGGCGGGGACGACCCGGATGATCCGCTCGGGCGCCCCGACCCGCCGGCCGTCGTTGCCCACCGCGTAGCGGAGTACCTGGAGGCTGCGCGGATTCCCCCACCCCGCGTGGATCGCCCGCACTGTCCGCCGCCACGCGCCCTTGACGAGGCGCCAGGGGGCGCTGCCGCCCGCGTGGTCGACCGACGCCGCGACATACAGGTAGAGGGTCCCGTCGGCGCCGCGCCGCAGCGCGATCCCCATCAGCCCCACCTCTTCGGTCGCGAGCCCGTCGATGGTGGCCCACGGTGTGTCGGCGACGACGCCCGCCGCGTCGATCTGACGGATCCGCCCGGGCCGTTCGGTAAGGAAGGCGCTTCCGTCGGGAAGAAACGCCACGGCCCACGGCACCTCGAGCCCGCGGGCCAGGGTGTCGACGGCGAGGGACGGCGGCGGCGCGTCGCTGCAGCGCGGGAGGTGGGGGTCGGTGGTCACGATCCCGAGGTCGGCGGCGTCGGGGATCACCGGGGGGGCGTTGCACCCCGCTCCCAGGAGCAGGAACAGCCCCCCGGCCCCGAACGCCCACCACCGGCCTCGCGCCCGCGTGCGACAGGGGGCGGATGGCCGTCGATCTCGTGGCGTTCCCACTGCTGCAGGCTCCGGGTGTGGGGTGGAGGCGGGTGATCGGGTAGCGCGGCGGAACCGGCGCGGTCCCGGTGGGAACAGCGCCGTGTGCCCGCCGGTTTTCCGGGTGCTGCGGAGGGCGGCACCCACCGCACAGTGTCGAAAGGCGGAGGGAGAAGGTTGAGGGGCGCGCCTGCGGCCGGGGGACTTCAGCGGGTTCCACGGACCGCCCCGGGCTCTCGACGCGTCCCGGCTGCCTCGCGCGCCGCGCCTCGACTGCGCGTGCCCGGGTGTTCGAGGTGCCCGGCTGCGAGGTGCCGGGCTGCGAGGTCCACCGGCGCGCGCGCCTTGTGCCCCACGGCCCGTTGTCTGACAGAGTACGACTTCGGTGTCCGGAACGCAATCGGCGGAGGCCCTCGTGACGGAGGGGGGAGCGGTATAGATTCACGATCCCGCAGGTCGGCCGATCCGGACCCCGCCCGACCGCAATTCCCCGAGCCGTCTCGGGACCCCAGGCTGTCGATGGAGAACGAATCCGCATGCAGAAGGTCCTCCTCGTGGTGCTCGACGGGTGGGGGCACTCCGACTTCATCGGAGATCCCGATCCCGGCAACGCCGTCGAGCAGGCCGAGGTGCCGCACTTCCGCTCGATGCTGGCCGCGAATCCGCACACCCGGCTCGCCTGCAGCGGGGGCGACGTGGGACTCCCGGACGGCCTCATGGGCAACTCCGAGGTCGGGCATCTGAACCTCGGCGCGGGGCGGATCGTCTTCCAGGACATCGCCCGCATCGACCGGGCCATCTCGGCCGGCGAATTCGCGGCCGCGCTCGACCTCCCGGGACTCGTGGCCGGTCTGCGCGAGCGTGGGGGGGCACTCCACCTCGTGGGGCTGGTCTCCGACGGAGGGGTGCACAGCCATATCCGGCACCTGGAAGCCGTTCTCGACCACCTTCCGGACGACCTCCCGGTCCGCATCCACTGCCTCACCGACGGTCGCGACACCTCGCCCGAAGGGGGGGTGCGCTACCTCCAGCGCATCGAGCGCCGCTGCGCGGTCGCCCCGGGGTGGCGGATCGCCACCGTCGTCGGGCGCTACTGGGCGATGGACCGCGATCGCCGGTGGCCGCGGACCGAGCGGGCCTGGCAGGCGATCGCGCTGGGCGATGCCCCCCGGACGGCGTCCGACATCACCTTTCTCGCCGATCGCTACCGCCAGGGCGAGACCGACGAATTCGTCGAGCCCACCGTGATGGCGGGGGAGGAAGGGGGGGGAATCCGGCCCGGCGACGCCGTCCTCCTGCTGAACTTCCGGGCCGACCGCATGCGCCAGCTGGCGGCGGCCCTCACCGCCCCCGACTTCGACGCCTTCCCGCGCGGGGCGTGGCAGCCGGTCGAGACGGTGACGATGACGGAGTATCTCCCGACCCTCCCGGTCCGGGTCGCCTTTCCCCCCCGCGACGTCGACGACGGGCTCGGGGGGGTGATCGCGGGCGCGGGCCTCCGCCAGCTCCGGGTGGCCGAAACCGAGAAATATGCCCACGTCACCTACTTCTTCAACGGTGGCG
>CAYORZ010000065.1:0-7727 GCA_964406485.1 uncultured Gemmatimonadaceae bacterium
ATCGATACCCGCGAGGCGGTCAAATTCGCCACCGCGCCCGTCGCGAAGGTCAGCCGCGCATTGGCGATGTCGATGGTGGGGGTGAGGACGGCGACCCCCGAGGCGGCGATGTCGGTGACCGGTGCAGCGACGAGGCTTCCGACCAGGTCGACGTCGTGGATCATCAGGTCGAGAACGACGGCCACGTCGGTCGATCGGGGACTGAACGGCGCCATCCGGTGCGACTCGATGAAGAGCGGCCGGTCGAGCCAGGGCTCCGCGGCGCGAACGGCAGGGTTGAAGCGCTCGACGTGTCCGACCTGCACTACCGCCCCCCCCTGTTCCGCCGCCGCCAGGATCCGGTCGGCAGCGGCGAGGTCCGGCGCCATCGGTTTCTCGATCAGGGTGTGGATCCCCCGCTCCAGGGCCTGCCCGGCGACGGCTTCGTGCGCGGTGGTGGGGACCGCCACCACGATCGCGTCGGCCCGATCCAGGAGCCCCTCCAGCGTCGGATAGGCCCGTACTCCGAGGTCGGTGGCCACTTCGGCAGCGCGTTCCGGGCGGCGGTCGTGGATCCCGACCATCTCGACCCCTTCCACGTCACGCAGGATGCGCGCGTGGTGGTAGCCGAGCGCCCCGGTGCCCACCACCCCCATCCGCAGGAGCCCCGTCATCCGATGGTGATCCCCCGCTCCGACTCCCGGATGAACGACAGGAAGTGGCGGACCTCGGGGATCAGTTCTCCCTCTTCCTGGGCGCGCGCCACCCACTGGCCGACATTGAGTCCCGACATGAACACCAGCCGGTAGGCCTGCTTCAGGGCCCGGCGTGTCTCTTGCGAGAAGCCCCGGCGCTCGAGACCGACCGCGTTGAGGCCGTAGAGCTTCGGCGGGTTGCCTGCCGCCCGGCAGTAGGGGGGGATGTCTTGCGGGATCCGCGATCCTCCGCCCACGAAGGCGTGCGCCCCGATCCGCACGAACTGGTGAATCGGGGTGATCCCGCCGATGATCACCCAGTCCTCGATCACCACGTGCCCCGCCATGTTGACCGCGTTGGAGAGGATCACGTGGTTGCCCAGTTCGCAGTCGTGGGCGACGTGGGTGTACGCCATGAGAAGACAGTCGCTCCCGACCACGGTGACCCCGCGGGCCGAGGTGCCGCGGTTGAGCGTTGCGTATTCCCGGATCACTGTCCGGTCACCCACCTCGAGGCGCGTCCGCTCCCCCTGGAACTTGAGGTCCTGGGGCTCGGTGCCCAGGACGGCGCCCTTGAAGATCCGGCACTCCTCGCCGAGGGTCGTGTCGCCCTCGATCTGGACGTGGGGCCCGATCTCGGTCCCTGCCCCGACCTTCACCTCGGGGCCGATCACGGTGTAGGGGCCGATCACCACCCCCGGCCCGATCTCGGCCCCGGGATCGACGATCGCCGTCTCGTGGATCCGCGGCTCGGCACGCGCCTCCGCGCCCACGCCCGACTCCCTCATCGATCCATGATCCGTGCCATGAGGTCTGCCTCGGCGACCACCTTTCCATCGACCTTCCCCACGCCCCTCATCCGGCAGACGTGTCGCCGGAACTGGACGAGTTCGAGCTCGAACACCAGTTGGTCGCCGGGCGTGACCGGGCGCCGCCACTTCACGTTGTCCAGGCTCATGAAGTAGACCACCTTGCTGTCCGGATCGTCGACCTGGTCCATGAGGAGCAGCCCGCCGACCTGCGCCATCGCCTCGATGATGAGGACGCCGGGCATGATCGGATGCCCCGGGTAGTGGCCCTGGAAGAAGGGCTCGTTGATCGTGACGTTCTTGATGCCGACGATCCGCCTCCCCTTCTCGTACCCGGTGATGCGATCCACCAGCAGCATCGGGTAGCGGTGGGGGAGGTACTGCATGATGCGCGCGGTGTCGACGATCGGCTGTCCGCCGTTGTAGAGGGCGTGATCGAGCAGGGTGCGCGCGAGCGCCATGTTGCCCGCGTGGCTCGGCCGCTCGGCCACGATGTGCCCGCGAATCCGCGCCCCGGTCAGGGCCAGGTCACCGACGATGTCACCCACCTTGTGGCGGATGAACTCGTCATCGAAGCGAAGGCCCCCGGGATTCACGACGCCCTCGTCGTCGAGAATCACGGCGTTGTCGAGCCCCGACCCGCGGGCGAGCCCCCGCTCGTGGAGTTGCTCGGCGTCGGCCTTGAAGCCGAAGGTGCGGGCAGGAGCGATCTCGCGGGCGAAGGCGTCGCCGTGGGCGACGTAGCTTCCGAAGAGACGGCCGATGGCGGGGTGGGCGAAGTCGATCGTCGCCGAAATGCGCAGGCCGTCGGCGGGGGTTGCCACATACGAGGGCCCGTTCCTGTCGGCCACCTGCACCGGCCCCAGGACGTCGATCACGCGCGCCTCGGCGTCCTGATCCACGGTGCCCACCTTCCGGATCGCCTCGACGAAGGGGCAGAACGACCCGTCCATGATGGGCACCTCCGGACCATCGAGCTCGATACGGACGTTGTCGACGTCGAGGGCGTGGAGGGCTGCGAGCACATGCTCGACGGTGGCCACCCGGGCCCCGTTCCCGTCTCCCAGGGAGGTGCCGTGGTCGGTCCCGACGACCTGATCGACATGCGCCGGGATCTCGGGAGCGCCGTCGAGGTCGGTCCGCACGAAGCGCCGCCCCTGGTCGGGGGCGGCGGGGTGAAGCACGAGGCGGGCCGCCTCGCCGGAGTGGGTCCCGATCCCTTCGAGGGGGATCGAGGTCGCGAGGGTCTTCTGTGGTATCTGGGTCATCGGGCTAATGTAATCGGAGCGTCACCGTCCGCGAACCGGAGCACCGTCTCTCCCCTCCCCGGGGTCGTCGCCCTCCTCGAGGCGAGCGAGCCGTTCCTCGAGGCGGGCGAGGCGATCGAGCAACCGGGGCAGCCGCTCGACGTGGGCACGACTGCGGAGGTACTCCCGGTTGGGCCGCGCCGGGATCCCGGCCACCGTCTCTCCGGCGGGGACACTCCGCAAGACGGCCGTCTTGGCCGTCACCCGCACGCCGTCGCCCACCTCGAGGTGGCCGGTCGCTCCCGACTGCCCCCCGAAGAACACCCCTGCGCCGAGGCGCGTCGAGCCCGCGATTCCCACCAGGGCGGCCGCGGCGCAGTGCGGGCCGGTGCGCACATTGTGCGCGAGGTGCACCAGGTTGTCGAGCTTCGTCCCGGCCCCGACCACGGTATCGCCGATGCTCCCCCGGTCGATCGTGGAGTTGGCCCCGATCTCGACATCGTCCTCGATGATGCAGCCGCCGACCTGCGGCACCTTGCGGTGCCCCCCGTCGGTCCAGACGTAGCCGAAGCCATCGACGCCGAGGCGCGCCCCCGCGTGGAGGATCACCCGGTCGCCCACGATGGTGCCCGGATAGAGCACCACGTGGGGGTGGACCATCACCCCCGCCCCCACCCGGCACCCCCAACCCATGACCGCGTGATCCTCGATCCGACTCCCGTCTCCGACCGAGGCTCCCGCCCCCAGCACGACGTACGCTCCCACCTCGACCCCTTCCCCCAGCACCACCCCCTGCCCGATCACCGCGGTCGGATGCACGCCCGGTGCGGGCGGCCGCGGGGGGTGCCACGCCGCCAGGAGCGCCTGCAGCGCGCGCCGTGCGTCGTCGACCACCACGCGAGGGGTTTCCCCCCGCACTCCGTCGCTCAGATCGGCCGACACGAGGAGGGCGGTCGCCCGGCTGGTCCGCGCCGCCTCGAGGTAGCGGCGGTCGGCCAGAAGGCCGATCTCTCCGGCGACGGCGTCGGCCACCGGCGCGATGCGCCCGACCTCGATCGACGAATCGCCCTCCACCCTCCCCCCGACGAGGGCGGCCACTTCAGCGAGTGTGCTCCTGCGCTCGAACCTCATCTGCCTGTCTCCGTGGGTGACGGTGTGACACCCCCGGGTTGCTCGTCACCCCCGGGGACTCCAACGACGAAAGCCCGGGCCGCCCGCTGGAGCGGACCCGGGCCAGTCACCGACCGCGATCCCGAATCACCCTGCGGGGTTCAGCCGCCGGATGATCGCCTCGGTGAGGTCCAGAGAGGGATCGGCCGCCACGATCGATCCGTCGGCGACGTCGAAGATGATGCTGTAGCCCCCTTCGACCCGGATCTCCTCGATCACGGCCGAGACCCGGTCCATGATCGGCTGGATGAGTTCGGCCCTCCGGGCCGTCGCCTGCTCGTCGAGGCGGGCGGCCATCTCCTGCAGCGCCTCGCGGCGGCCGAGAATCTCTTCCTCGCGCCGCTGGCGGGCTTCAGGGGAGAGCGTGAGCGCCTGCGCCTCGTAGGCCGTGATCAGCTGGTCGAGGGAGTCCGTCGCCGGCTGCATCTGCGCGCGCATCTGGGCGAGGTCCCGGTCGAACTGCTGTGCCGCCTCCTGGGCGCCCGGAGCCTGGTCCAGAATCACCGCCGAGTTGATGAACCCCACCTTCAGTCCCGTCTGTGCAGCGGCGGGCGCGGCGATGGTCAGCCCGAGGGCCAGGGCAAGGATGTAAACGAGGTGACGCATTGTCGAACACTCCATGAGTTCTTCGGCGGTGATCCGGTCGCCCGGCCGTCAGAGCCCGGCGCCCATCCGGAAGTGGAACTGCCAGCCTGGATCCGTCTTGTCGAAACCGTACGCGGAATCGAGACCGATCGGTCCGAAGGGGGTCACCAACTGCACACCGATTCCCGCCCCCCGGAAGAGTCGGGTGGGGTCGATGTCGAGGGGATCGTTCCAGACGTTCCCCGCGTCGAAGAACCCCGAGAGGGACATGTTGTCGTTCAGGCGCATGGCCAGCTCGGTGGTGACGGTGAGGTAGGCGTTCCCCAGGCGGTTGATGTCGGAGATGCCTCCCGTCCGTTCGGCGAAGTAGCCGAAGGGGGTGATGGAGGTCTCGTCATATCCGCGCAGCTGCTGCCCGAATTGTACACCGCCCATCCAGAAACGGTCGAAGGGGAAGTTCGACGGATCCCCGAAGATCGCCCCTCCCTTCACCGAGGTGCCCAGGGCGAAGATGATCGGCCGTCCGCCCTCCGGTCCCCCACCCCCCACCTGACCGATCGGAGCCCACCAGCTTCCCTCGACGAGGTGCCGGATGAAGTCGCCGTCGCCCCCCAGGATTCCCCCGTTCAGCTCGACGTTCCAGCTCTGCCTCGAGCCGGTGGTGGGGAAGATCGGATGGTTGAGCGTCGAACGCACGATCCCCAGCTGCAGCTGGCTCTGGGTGCCGGGCGGCAGTCCGAAGAGCGAGGTGTCATCCGACGACGACCGCATGTCGTACGTGGTACGCGCGATCGAGTACCCCGTGAAGAGGCGTGTCCGCAGGGCCCCCGGGATCGGGAACCCGAAGCGCACCGACCCCCCGATCCGCCGGCGCTGCCCCGACCGGAAGGAGAAGAAGCGGTCGCGGGCGTTGAAGAGCGAGATCGTGCCGGTGGTGCGCGTCTGGAAGAGCTGCGGGTCGGTGTAGCTCAGGGTGAAGTTGTTGACGTATCGCCCGAAGTCCCACCGCAGATGGCCTTCCTTCGCCTGCCCGAAGAGGTTGGGCTGGTCGTAGCCGATGAAGCCGGCAAGCCCGATCCCCCCTCCGACCGACGTCCCGAAGTTCACCGCTCCGGTCTGGCGCTCGACCACCTCGAAGGTGATGTCGACCTCTACCGTCTCCGGATCGGGGTCGATCCGGGGGAAGGGGAGCGGCGACTCGAAGAAGCCGAGCGCACTGATCCCCTGGTAGCTCTGGATCAGCCGGTTCTCGCTGTAGACGTCACCGGGCAGCATCTGGATCTGGTCCCGGATGACCCGCTCGTAGGTGTAGTCGTTCCCCTCGATGTGGATCTGTCCGATGTACGCCGGCTGCCCCTCGTTCAGCTGGAAAGTGAGGGCGACCCAGGGGTCTCCCCCCTCCTCGGTGGGCGGACGCCGCGTCTCGATCAGCTGTCCCTGGGCGAAGAGATAGCCGGAATTGCGGTAGAGCTGGAGGACCGCTGTCTGGGCCTCGGCATACGCCACCTGGTCGTAGACGCGTCCGCGTGCCGCGATCTCCTCCCGCGAGGTACCCCCGAGTCCGAGGGAACGGAGAAGCCCCCCCTCCTGCGGGAGGAAGTAGCTCTCCAGCCGCTCGTCGTTGAAGCTCCGGTTGCCCTCGATGTTGAGCGAGGCCACGCGGTACTGCGGCCCTTCCCGGATCTCGAGTTCTACCCGGGTCTTCCCGGTCTCGGGATCGATGACGAGGGTGTCCGAGAGGAGTTCCATGTCGAGAAAGCCCCGCGACGCGTACAACTGCGGGATCCGCTCTGCCCGGTCGAGTTCGAAGGAGCGCTCGTCGAACTCCCCGCTCCGGAACCACCAGAACCCCTCCGGCCGCGTCCCCATCGCCGCAATGATGTCATCGGTCGAGATGGCCTCGTTGCCCCGGATCACGACATCGGCGATGGTCACCCGTTGACCTTCGTTCACGTGAAAAACGAGGTCGTAGCCGTTGATGAGGTCGGGAACCGGGACCAGTTCCTCCTCGATCGAGGCGAAGGGGATTCCCTTCTCGGAGAGGGCTTCCCGCACGGCCGAGCGGGCCCGCACCACGGCCTGCGGATCGTACGGCGCCGATTCCGTGACCCCGCCGACATTGGTGATGAGGCTGATGTCGGCGTTGCGCAGTCCCTCGGCCCGTACCCTCCGGATGAAGGGGTTCTCGGTGACCGAGACGCGGATCACGCCCCTTCCGGGGGCCGCCCCGTCGACGGCATACACGCGCAGGTCGGAGAACTGGCCGCTCTGCCAGAGCGCCCGCTGATACGCCTGGATGTCGCTGATCGTGATCGTGTCGCCCGCACCGAAGGGCGCAAGCTCGAGCACCGCCTCGGGCGTGACCCGCACCGTGCCCTCGACGACGACCGAATCGACCACCAGATCAAGGGACTGCTGCGCAGCTACCCCACCCCGGGGGATCGCGAGAAGTCCCGCCACCATCGCGATCGCACCCAGCAACCTCCCCCCCCGTTTTCCCATGCGTGTCCCTCAGGTACGGGGCGAGGCGGAGGCCGCCCGCAGGGTGAGTCGGCGCCCATCGGGGTCCAGGTCGACCTCGATCTCGTCGCCCGAGGTGAATTCGGCCACCAGGATCCGCTCCGAGAGGGGGTCCTCCAGGTAGCGCTGGATCGCCCGCTTGAGCGGCCGGGCCCCGAACTTCTCGTCGTAGCCGTGGTCCACGAGGAAGTCCACGGCGGCCGGGGTGAGCCGCAGGCTCATTCCCTCTTCGGCCAGCCGTCCCTCGACATCCTCGAGCAGGATGTGGACGATCTCGCCGATCTGCTCCTTGCTCAGCGGGTGGAAGACGATGGTGTCGTCGACCCGGTTCAGGAACTCGGGGTTGAAGGCCCGCTCGATCTCGTCGCGCACCTTCTCCTTCATGAGCTCGTAGCTGGTCTGCGGATCCCCCGCCTGGAAGCCGACGCCTCCCTTCGAGATGTCGCGGGCCCCCAGGTTGGAGGTCATGATCAGGACGGTGTTCTTGAAGTCGATCACGCGCCCGTAGTTGTCGGTGAGGTGACCCTCGTCGAGCACCTGGAGGAGGATGTTGAAGACATCCGGATGCGCCTTCTCGATCTCGTCCAGGAGCACCACCGAGTAGGGGCGCCGGCGCACGGCCTTCGTCAGCGTTCCCGAGTCCTCGTAGCCGACGTACCCGGGAGGGGCACCGATCAGCCGCGAGACGGAGAACTTCTCCATGTACTCGCTCATGTCGACCC
>CAYORZ010000065.1:7737-8182 GCA_964406485.1 uncultured Gemmatimonadaceae bacterium
GATCAGCGCGTCGCGATCCGAGAAGAGGAATTCGGCCAGCGCCCGGGCGAGTTCGGTCTTTCCGACACCCGTGGGGCCGGAGAAGATGAAGGAGCCGATGGGACGGCGGGGGTCCTTGAGCCCTGCCCGCGAACGGCGGATCGCCCGCGAGATCGCCTCGATGGCGTCGTGCTGCCACACGACCCGGCGGTGCAGCTCGTCTTCCATCGTGACGAGCCGCTGCGTCTCGGCCTGCCGGATGCGGGTGACCGGGATCCCCGTCCACCGGCTCACGATGAACGCGACATCCTCGACGGTGAGCTCGGGGCGGTGGCGCTTCCGCTCCTCTTCCCACTCTTCCTGCCGCACCTTGATCCGCTGCAGGAGGTCCCGCTCGTTGTCGCGCAGTTCGGCGGCCCGCTCGAAGTCCTGATCCCTGATCGCCTCCTCCTTCCGGGCGGCGATC
>CAYORZ010000066.1:0-8146 GCA_964406485.1 uncultured Gemmatimonadaceae bacterium
GGAATGCGCTCGGCTATGCCCTTGTCGGCGGCCTCCTCTCGTCGACCCTCTTCGTGCTCACCACGACCCCCGCCGTCTACTACCTCTTCGAGAAGGGGCCGGCCGAACGGGCGGCGTGGGCCGGGAAGGTGCGCGCGCAGCGGGCGCGGGAGCGAGACGAGGGGGAGGAACCGGAGGGCGGGCTTCCCGGATTCCCGGGCCGGACGCCACAGCCCACCTGAGCGCCCCGGGGGCCCGACGGTGACGCCCCCCCGTTTTCCCGATAGTTTCAGCGTTGCATCGGGGGCCCGCACGCTCCCGCACGACCTCGTTCCGGGGCCGACTCCACGCACGAACGTCGGGCCCCTCCGGATTCCGGTTCCCCCCAACCCGCACCTCCGTCGTGGATCCTACCGTCGCTACCGATCGTTCCGCCGGACGAGACTTCATTCGGCGGATCATCGATCGTCATCTGGAAGAAGGGCGCTACGAGGGCGTCATCACCCGCTTCCCCCCGGAGCCGAACGGCTACCTCCACCTGGGGCACGCGAAGTCGATCGTCCTCAACTTCGGGATCGCCGAGGAGTACCGGGGCCGCTGCCATCTTCGCTACGACGATACCAATCCGCTCACCGAGGACGAGGAGTACACCCGTTCGATGCAGGCCGACATCCGGTGGCTCGGCTACGACTGGGGGGAGCACCTCTACCACGCGTCGGACTACTTCGAGCGGATGTACGATGTGGCGTGCGATCTGATCCGGCAGGGGAAGGCGTATGTCGACACGGCCACGGAAGACGAGATTCGGGACGCGCGCGGGACGGTGACCTCGCCCGGGCGCCCCACCCCCGACCGGGACCGCGCCCCCGAGGAGAGCCTCGACCTCTTCCGGAGGATGCGCGACGGGGAGTTCGCCGACGGAGCGATGGTCCTGCGGGGTCGCATCGACCTCGCCTCGCCGAACATGATCATGCGGGATCCGATCTTCTACCGGATCCGCCACGCCCGTCACTACCGGACGGGTGACCGGTGGTGCATCTACCCGCTCTACGACTTCGCGCATTGCCTCGAAGACGCCTTCGAGGGGATCACGCACTCCCTCTGCACGATGGAGTTCGAGAACAACCGCGAGATCTACGACTGGATCCTCGACCACGCCGGCTTCACCGAGCCGAGGCCGCACCAGTACGAGTTCGCGCGTCTCAGCGTGGACTACACGATCATGTCGAAGCGTCGCCTGATCCGGCTGGTGGAGGAGGGACACGTCTCGGGGTGGGACGACCCCCGCATGCCCACCATCGCCGGACTCCGGCGTCGCGGCGTTCCGCCCGAGGCCGTGCGGCGCTTCTGTCGGGCCGCCGGGGTGACCCGTTCGAACACGAGCCTGGACCCGTCGGCGCTCGACTTCCAGATCCGCGACGTGCTCAACCCGGTGGCGCCGCGGGCACTGGGGGTCGTGCGGCCCCTCCGGGTCGTCCTCACCGACTGGCCCGAGGGGCACCGCGAAGTGCTCGAAGCGCCACTCCACCCGGACGCCCCCGATTCGTCGACGCGGATGGTCCCGATGTCGGAGGGACTCTGGATCGACGCCGAGGATTTCCGGATGGATCCGCCGCCCGGATGGAAGCGGCTGGCACCGGGTCGTGAGGTCCGGCTGCGACACGGGTACGTGATCCGCTGCCACGCCGTGATCGAGGCGCCGGATGGGCGCACGATGACCCTCCACTGCACGCACGACCGCGAGACCCTCGGTCGGAATCCGGATCGCCCGATCGGGGGGGCGATCCACTGGGTTCCCGCCGCGGAGGCAGTTCCCGCCGAATTCCGTCTCCACGACCGGCTCTTCCGGGTACCGGAGCCCGGGGCGGGTGAAGGCGAAACGGACTTCCTCGACGACCTCAACCCCGCGTCCCTCGAGGTCACCCACGGGTTCGTCGAGCCGGCGCTCCGCGACCGGGTGCGGGCCGAACTGGCCGCGGGCACGGCGCCGCACGACATCCGGGTCCAGCTCGAGCGGGTGGGGTACTTCACCGTCGACCCCGACGGCGCCGACGGCCGCCTCGTCTTCAACCGGATCGTCGCCCTCCGTGATGGATGGAAAGCCGGCACCGACGACGCCCGGACTCCGTCGGCGTCCGCTCCCCCCGAGGGGGAGCCGGTGATCGTGTATCAGACCGACGCCGACCGCATTGCCGACGAGCGGCGGGAGGCACGCGAGCAGGATCCGGAGCTGGCCGCGCGCTTCGAGCGGTACCGCGACGAGCACGGGCTGTCGGTGCAGCAGGCCGATCTCCTGACCGCCGATCGCGCGATGGTCGACTTCTACGAGGCGGCGGTGGACGAGGCGGAGTCGTGGAGCGAGGTGGCCGCCTGGGTGGTCAACGACCTCCAGGCGCTCCTCCCCGACGACGGAGTGGCGGGGATCGCCACCACCGGCGCGATGCTCGGACGCCTCGTGGCCCGCGTGCGGGAGGGGCGCGTCTCGCGACGGGCCGCGAAGGAGGTTCTGGCCGAGATGGTGCGCCGGGGGGGCGACCCCGACGCCATCATCGCCCGCGAGGGGTGGACGCTCCTCGACGACGCAGGAGCTCTGGAGGAGGTCGTGCGCGATGTCCTCGCGGCCTGGCCGGAGAAGGTGGCGGAGTACCGCGCGGGCCACACCAACCTGATCGGGCTCTTCATGGGCCAGGTCATGAAGAAGACCGACGGGCGCGCCGAGCCTGCCGCCGCCCGCCGCGAGATCACCCGCCAACTGGACGCCCACGATGGCTGAGCCGACGCCGATGCGACTCCGTTTTCCGCCGTCCCCCACCGGATTTCTCCACGTCGGGGGTGCCCGCACCGCCCTCTTCAACTGGTTCCTCGCGCGCCAGTCGGGCGGCGAGCTCGTCCTGCGGATCGAGGACACCGACAAGGAGCGGTCGACCGAGGCCCACACCCGCGCCATCGTCGACGGGCTGACCTGGCTGGGCATCGACTGGGACGAGGGGCCGACGTTCCAGAGTGACGGGGTCGAGCGCCACCGGGAGGCCGCGCTCCGGCTCCTCGCCGAGGGAGCGGCCTACCACGACTTCACCGATCCGGAGGCGCTGCGGGAGGAGGCCGCTGCGCGGGGCATCGAGCACCCCAGCGCCCTCGCCCGCATCAAGGCCGACGAGATGGGGATCGAGGCGGCTCGCGCCCGCGCGGCTGCCGGCGAGCCCCACGCGATCCGGATCCGGATCCCCGAGGGCGAGACCCGGTGGGATGATCTCGTGCACGGTGCCGTGTCGTTCGACAACGCCGATCTCGACGATTTCGTGATCCTGCGCAGCGACGGCTCCCCCATCTACAACCTGGCCGTCGTCTGCGACGACGCGCATCAGCGGATCACGCATGTGGTGCGGGGCGACGACCACCTCTCCAACACGCCGAAGCAGATCGTACTCTATGAAGCCCTGGGACTTCCGGTCCCCCGCTTCGCGCATCTTCCCATGATCCTGGGGCCGGACGGGAAGCGCCTCTCGAAGCGGCACGGCGCCACGGCCGTGGGCGACTACGCCGCTCGGGGGATCCTCCCCGATGCGATGGTCAACTTCCTGGCGCTGCTCGGCTGGAACCCGGGTGACGAGCGGGAGGTGATGTCGCGTGCCGAACTGATCGCGTCGTTCTCGCTGGACCGCGTCCAGAAGAAGAGCGCCATCTTCGACACGGCCAAGCTCGAGTGGTTCAACGGCCAGCACCTCCAGGCGATGGCGCCCGACGCGCTGGAACCGCTCGTGATCGAACGGCTCGCCGCCCGCGGGATCGAGGTCGCCGCGGGGAGTGCCGACTTCCGGACGCTGCTGTCACTGCTGACCGTGCGCTCGCGCACCGTCGAGGACCTCGCCCGCCAGGCCGTCCCGTACCTCGTCGACACGGTCGAGCGGGACGCCGACGCCGTCGAGCGCCACTGGTACCGCGATCGCGACGGGACTCTCGAGCGCCTCCAGGCGGTGGCCGATGCTCTCTCGGAGGGGCCGTGGGAGCCCGCCGCACTCGAGGAACGGGTGCGGGGGTGCGCCCGCGCCCTCGGCGTGGGACTGGGGAAGGTCGTCCACCCCCTCCGGGTGGCCCTCCTCGGGCAGGCACACAGCCCGGGGATCTTCGATGTGCTCCTCGTCCTGGGGCGCGAACGGAGCCTGCGCCGGATCGAGGAAGCGCTCGCACACCTTCGCGATCCCGACGCCCATTCTGCTTGACATCGATCGCGCGCGCGACGTAGTCTAGCCCAACCGCGGACCGGTATCGGTCCCGCTTCCCAGCTCATGGAGTGACGATGCCCCGGGGGATGACCGATATCGAGCGGAAGATCCTCGACTACATGGTGACCTATCTGAGGGCGAACACCTACCAGCCCTCGATCCGCGAGATCGGCGAGCGCTTCGGAATCAAGAGCACCAAGACGGTGTCGGAGCACCTCCAGTCGCTCGCCGACAAGGGCTTCCTCGAGCGCGATCCCTCCCGGTCACGAGGGGTGCGGATCCTCGACGTGGACCTCCAGCCGGAGGCCGTGACGATCCCCTGCTTCGACTCCCTCCCGACCGATCGCGCGTCGGTGGCGCTGGATCGCCTCACCGTCGACCGACGGCTGGCCGGAACGAAGGGCGCCATCTTCGTCCGGGCCCAGGGCGACGAACTGGTGACCCTGGGGATCCTGGAGGGGGACTGGGTGCTGGTCGAGCCCGCCGGGTTGCACGAAGTGCCGGACGGCGCGGTGGTGGCGGCCGAAGTGCACGGGGGGCCGGCCCGCTGGGTGACCCTCTCGCGCAACGGTCGCGGCTTCTACCTGCAGGGACTGCACCGTGACGACGCGGCCCTCCACGTCGAAGACCCCGCCCGGATCCGCCTCCT
This sequence comes from uncultured Gemmatimonadaceae bacterium, assembly GCA_964406485.1. GTDB lineage: Bacteria > Gemmatimonadota > Gemmatimonadetes > Longimicrobiales > Gaopeijiaceae > Gaopeijia. The sequence continues at coordinate 4,852 of CAYORZ010000066.1, forward strand.
CGGGCGGGTGGCCGGCTTCGTGCGCCGCTACGATCGGGCGGCGACACCGGTCCCCCTCACCGCCCACTGACCCTGCCGACCTCCCCGGAGGGGCATGGCGCGGGGGACCACCGGGCGTTCATGGGCCGGGCCCTCGAGATGGCGCGCCTCGCTGCCCTCCGCGGGGAAGTCCCCGTGGGTGCGGTCCTCGTCCGTGAGGGACGCGTCGTTGCCGAGGGCCACAACCGGACGGTGACCGACGCCGATCCGACCGCACACGCCGAGGTCGTCGTCCTGCGCGCGGCGGCCCGCCAGCAGGGAGATTTCCGGCTGGAGGGGACGACCCTCTACGTGACGCTGGAGCCGTGTGCCATGTGCGCGGGCGCCCTCGTCCTGGCGAGGGTGCCCCGCGTCGTCTTCGCGGCCCGCGACCCCAAGGCCGGGATGGCGGGCTCCCTGGGCGACCTTCTCCGTGATCCCCGCCTGAACCACCGCGCCGACGTCCGCGAGGGGGTCCTCGCCGAGGCGTCGGCCCACCTCCTGCGCACCTTCTTTCGCGCCCGCCGTCGACGTCCCGACTGATGCGGATCGGTCTCTTCAACACCAACCCCACCTGGGGGGGTGGGGAGCGGTGGTTCCTGGAGGCCGGTGAGGCGCTCGAAGGGCGGGGGCATGCGGTGGTACGCATCGGCCGTGAGGGCACGCCCCTCCAGGAGCGGTGGGGCGCGCGGGCCCGGACCGGGGCGGCCCTGCGCACCCTCGGCTCCGGAAGCGATGCGCTCGACCTCGTGATCTGCAACGGGGGGCGCGAGGTACGCCATGCGCTGAGGGCGATGGGGCGCGCCTCGCCGACGCGGGTGATCCTGCGGCGGGGACTCGACCGCCCGCTCCGGGACAACTGGGTGCGGAGGCGCAGCTGGCGTCGGGTCGCGGCGATCCTCGCGAACTCCGACGCCACCGCGGCCACCATTCGTGCCTCGCTCCCGTGGTATCCCGCGGACCGCATCCGGCGCATCCACAACCCGGTGCCGGTCCCCCCCGCGCCGGAGCCGCCCTCCTTCGCGCCGCCCCTCCGCCTCGCCTTCGTCGGGCGCCTCGTCCGGCAGAAGGGGGTCGACCTCCTCCTCGAGGCCCTCGCCACCGGCGCCGAGGCCGCCCGGTGGCAGCTCGAGGTGGCGGGGGAGGGGAAGGAGCGCGCAGCTCTCGAGGCGCAGGCGGTCGCGCTCGGGGTGGGGGAGCGCGTGCGCTTTCTCGGTCACCTGGACGGGGTGGCCGATGTCTACCGGCGGGCCGACGTCGTCGTCGTCCCCTCTCGCTACGAGGGGTTCTGTTTCGTGGCGGTCGAAGCCGCGCTCGCCGGCCGCCCCGTGGTGGCCACGCGCGTGAGCAGCCTCCCCGAGGTCGTGCACGACGGCGACACCGGGCTTCTGGTCGCTCCCGACGACCCCGCCGCGTTGCGGGGGGCGATCGCTGCCCTGGCAGCCGACCCCGGGCGGGGGCGGGCGATGGGGGCGCAGGGGCGAAGACGTGCCGCGGAGCGCTTCCGGCCGGACCGGATCCACGATGAGCTGGAGGCCTTCCTCGGCGAGGTCCTCAGCTGGCCGCCTCCCTGAGCGCCGCGCGGTCGGCTTCCGCGATCGTTGTCTCGCCGACCTCCGGAATCCGCTCGCCGCGGAAACGGAGGAAGGCCCAGAGGATCACGGCGCCCCCGCCGAGGGCCACCGTGTTGGGGAGTCCGTAGGCGGTCCCCAGATCGCCCAGCACCATCGAGACCGTGGCGACGAGGACCGCGTACGGGAGCTGGGTGTGGACGTGGTCGACGTGGTCGCACCCCGCCGCGGTCGACGAGAGGACGGTGGTGTCGGAGATCGGCGAGCAGTGATCCCCGAAGACGGCGCCGGCCAGGACCGAGCTGATGACTCCGAGGACGATCGAGTAGTGGCCGCCCCCCCCGAAGTCGGTGGCCCCTCCCATCGTGACCGCCAACGGGATCACGAGGGGAATCAGGATCGCCATCGTTCCCCACGAGGTGCCGGTCGCAAAGGCCATGGCTGCGGCGGTCACGAAGACGAGCCAGGGCATCAGCTGGAGCGGGACCGTCCCTTCCAGGAGTCCGGCCAGATAGGCGGCGGTCCCGACCTGCTCGGTCACGGCACCGAGCGACCAGGCGAGGGTGAGGATGATCATCGCGATCATCATCCCCCGGATCCCGTCCAGCCAGGCAGAGATCGCCTCGTCGAGGGTGAGGATCCGCTGGGCGAGCGAGAGGCCGAAGGCCATGAGGCACCCCGCGAGCGACCCCCAGAGGAGGGTGACGAAGGGGTCGGCCGCCCCGAAGATGTCCATCAGGGTGGCCTCCGCCCCGACTTCGGCGACGCCCGTCGTATAGAGACCACCGAGAACCACCACGATCACGGTGAACACCGGGAGGGCCGCGTTCCACCACCGCCGGGGCGCGCCCTCCTTCGGCTCGAGCCTGGCCGACTCGGTGTCCATCGCGAGCTGGGCTCCGGGACGGTAGAGCCCGCCGCCCGTGCTGGCCCGTCGCTCGGCCGCGGCCATGGGACCCCAGTCCCGGTTCATCGCCGAGGTGAGGAAGACGAAGAAGAGGGCGAGAATGGGGTAGAAGAGGTAGGGAATCGTGTGGATGAAGATCAGGAAGGGGCTGGTCGAGGCGAGGTCGGCCATGATCGGGCCGCCGGCAGGGTGTTGTGCCTCGGCGATCGCGATCCCGTCGGCGATCAGGCTGATCTCGTACCCGACCCAGGTGCTGATGGGAACCATCGCGGCAACCGGGGCGGCGGTACTGTCGACGAGGTACGCGAGCTTCTCGCGCGAGATCTTCAGCCGGTCGGTGATGGGCCGCATCGTGTTGCCCACGATGAGCGTGTTGGCGTAGTCGTCGAAGAAGATCGCGAGCCCGGCGATCCAGGTGGCGATCTTTCCCCTGCGGCGTGTGGAGGCGACGGGGGCCAGTGCTTCGACGATCCCCATCGTACCGCCGTTTCTGGAGACGAGCCCCACCATTCCCCCGAGGAGCATCGAGAAGATGATGATCGAGGCGTGGGAAGCATCGGCGACGGCGGGGAGGATGAAGCCGTCGATCATCCGCCAGGTCGCCTGCAGCGGATTGAAGCCGGCCACCGCGAGGGCACCCAGCCAGACCCCGGCCACCAGGGCCGTGACCACCTCGCGGAAGATGAGGGCGAGGGCGATGGCGAGAAGCGGCGGGAGGAGAGAGAACCACCCGTTCACCAGGGTGGGGTCGAGGGATTCCCGGACGGCGGCGATCTCGAGGGTTAGGGGGAGCGCTTCG
>CAYORZ010000067.1:0-1307 GCA_964406485.1 uncultured Gemmatimonadaceae bacterium
CGCACCGAGGCGACGCCGTCGGCGTCGACCTCGACGGGCACCTCGCCCCACCCCGCCACGCCCCCCTCCGGACGGGGGGGCAGCGCCTCGCGCTTCTCGTAGTACCGCTCGAGCCCCGCCCCCCGGATGAGGGCGTCGGCCATCGCGCACCCGGCGCAGCAGAAGGCGTCGGCCGCCCCCTCGACGGGGGTGCCGCAGTGCGGACACCGCGCGAAGGGACGGGGCTCCGCCACCGGGCTCACCTCTCCTCGGTGTGGTACGACTCCACCACCACGTCGGCGCCGCCGATGGCCACCACCGCGAACGTGATGTTGACGACCACCACCACCAGGAGCCAGAGGGCGATCGCCAGGGGCCAGCGGCGCACCCGGCCGCCTCGTCGTTCACGGTCCATCGGAGCCTCCGGAAAGGAAGGTGGCCGCGAGGTGGAGGTCGCCCTGCTCCGACGAAACCCGCACATCGAAGGGAACCGACCGCGCCGGCACCTCACCGTCCGGGATCCGCACGATCATCGGCACCGTGCGCGTCCCCGTCGGGAGGAGCTCGACCGGCTCCACGGTGACTTCGGCACCCGGGAGTCCCACGACATCGACCGTGTAGCCCACGGGAATCGGGGCGGTGCCGTTGTTCGTCACCTTGAGGAGGTAGGTGTTGCGGGTCCACCCGTCGGGATCGACGACGTACGACGACCCCGGCACCCGATTGAGGCTCGCCTCGAAGGGAACGCGGGTGAGGAGGAGGACGACCGTGGCCGCCGCGATCGCGGTGAGCAGTCCTCCGTAGACGACGGTACGGGGGCGGAGGCGGCGCACCTTCCGCCCCTCGTCGGCGGCCTGGGTCGAGTAGCGCACCAGCGTTTCGTGACCGAGCGGCTCCATCACCGAGGCGCAGGCGTCGACGCACCGCGCGCACTGGATGCACTCGAGCTGGAACCCGTTGCGGATGTCGATCCCCTGGGGGCAGACGACCACGCACTTGCTGCACGAGATGCAGTTGCCTGCCTCGGCCGCGGCCCGGCCACGCCCGCGCGGCTCGCCCCGCTCCACGTCATACGAGATCAGGAGGGACTCGTCGTCGGTGAGCGCGCTCTGGAAGCGGGCGTAGGGGCAGAGGTAGTTGCAGAACTGCTCGCGGAACCAGGTGAAGTCGATGAACCAGAGGAGCGCGAGGACCCCCGTGAAGGCGTAGGCGGTCGTGCCCGCCTGCCCCGTCCAGAGGGGGCGCGCTCCGGCGAAGAGACTCACCATGGCCCCCGAGAGGAGGACCGAGATCAGGAGGAAGGCCGACCACTTGGCCGCTGTCCGCCA
>CAYORZ010000067.1:1317-6596 GCA_964406485.1 uncultured Gemmatimonadaceae bacterium
CGACCGCGCCTCGGTGTGCCTCCTCCTCTACAAGGCGCCGCTGGGTGCGGTCGCCCTCGATCCACTGCTCCAGCGGCCGGATCCAGGACTCCAGGAAGACGGTCTGGGGGCAGGCGTAGCCGCACCACACCCGCCCGAAGATCGCCGTGAAGAAGAAGAGTCCGAAGGCGAGGAAGAGCAGGAAGAGGAGGAGGAAGACGGTGTCGGTCGCCGTGAAGCTCTGCCCCAGCAGGAAGAGGCGCCGGTGGGGGATGTCGACCCGGAGGGCCGGGTGCCCCCCGACCGGGATCCAGGGAACGGCGAAGAGAACGAGGTGCAGTCCGGCGAAGGTCCACCGCCGGATCGTGGTGAAGCGCCCCGTGATGGACTGGGGGTAGACCCACTCCCTCGTCTGCTGGAAGCCGAGCATGCCCTACCCCTCCTCTCCGTCGGCCGCCCCGGGATCGGCGATCACCTCGTCGAGGGGCCGCCCCGTCGCCTCGGCGTTTCGCGCCAGGATGTAGGCGGTCACGTCGTTGATCTGCTCGGGACTGAGGATCCCTTCCCACGCCACCATCCCCTTCGTCAGCACGCCCTCGCGGATCACCCGGATCACGTCGGAGGGCGTGCCCCCGTGGATCCATTCGTCGTCGATCAGCGAGGGGCCGATGAGGCCGCTCAGGTCGGCCGCATGGCAGGGGGCACAATTCTGGGCGTAGACCGGCGCACCGCTCTCTTCGGCCTCCGGCGACCAGGCGAAGTGCAGCTGCGCCTGCGCCTGCTCCGGCCAGCGCAGCTCGGCCGCCGCCATCTCGGCCGCGAGTTCCCGCTCCTGCGAGCGGTTGCCGATGAAGTGGTAGTGCGCGGCGTAGCCGATGGCCCAGACGATCGTGACCCAGAAGAGACCCACCCACCAGTCGGGGAGGGGGTTGTCGAACTCCTGGATCCCGTCGTACTCGTCGGGATCGCCGAGCAGACGATCGCGGTCGTTGTCGGTGCTCACTCGTCGGTTCCGTCGGTGAAGGGGAGGTGGGCGTGGGCGTCGAGTTCCTCCCGGCGGGAGGGGGTGTAGGCCCAGACGACCCACCCGATGAAGAAGACCAGGAAGAGGGCGGTCATGACGCCGAGCAGGAGGCCGCTCTCGACAGTGGCCGCCGCGGCGCGGGTGACGGTGTTCATCGGTCGTCCGCCTCGAGGATCGCGGTCCCTTCGACCCCGAGCCGTTGCAGGTAGGCGATCATCGCGACGATCTCGCGGTCCCACGTCGTCGTGATCCCCGTCCGGGCCAGCGATTCGACGATCGCCTGTCCCTCGGACTCGAGACTCGCCCGCACCCACTGCGGGTCGGTGCTCTCGTAGGGGTGTCCGAGGCGCGAGAGGGCGCGGACCGACGCCGCCACGTCGCCCGGATCGACCCGGGCCTCGAGCAGCCAGGGGTAGGCGGGCATCAGGCTCCCCGGAGAAGTCGCCCGCGGATCGCGCATGTGCTCGTAGTGCCAGGCGTCGGGGTACTTTCCTCCGACCCGGTGCAGGTCGGGACCGATCCGGCGCGAGCCGAGCTGGAAGGGGCGATCGTAGCGGTACTCCCACGCGCGGCTCCACTCGCCGTACCGGAGAATCTCGGCGCGCATCGGCCGGATCATCTGCGAGTGGCAGGTATAGCACCCCTCCCGGACGTAGATATCGCGCCCGGCCTGCTGGAGGGGGGTGTAGGGGGTCACCCGGTCATCGACCTCGGGTCCGAGGGTGGCGGTGAACATCGGGAGGATCTCGACCAGCCCCCCGATCGAGATCGCCACCGTGGTGAGAATCGCGAAGAGACCGGCCCGGCTCTCGAGCACCCGCCGGTGGAACCGGCCCCACCTGCTCTCGGTCTCGGCGTGTCCGTTCTTGTGTGCGTTGTCGGCCATGGGTCGACTGCTCAGTTCGTGGAAGCGACAGACGGCACCGGTGCCCGGGCACCGCGGATCGTCTGCCAGAAGTTGATTGCCATCAGCACCGCACCGGCGAGGTACATCGTGCCCCCGAGAAGCCTCAGCCACATGAACGGCTCGAGACGGATCACGATGTCGAGGAAGATCGGGTTGGCGAGCTGCCCGGCCTCGTTGATGCCCCGCCACTGCAGCCCTTCCATCACCCCGGCCACCCAGAGCGCCACGACGTAGAGGACGATCCCGATGGTGGCGAGCCAGAAGTGGTGGCTCACCCAGGTGGGGTGGCGCAGTTCACGGCCGTAGAGGCGGGGGGCCAGCCAGTAGAGCACCCCGAACGAGATCATCCCGACCCACCCCAGCGCCCCCGAGTGGACGTGGCCGACCACCCAGTTCGTGTAGTGGGCGAGCCCACTCACCGCCCGGATCGACATCATCGGGCCCTCGAAGGTGCTCATGCCGTAGAAGGAGACGGCCACCACCATGAACTTCAGGATCGGGTCGGTGCGTACCCGGTCCCACGCCCCGCGCAGGGTGAGGAGTCCGTTCAGCATTCCGCCCCAGGAGGGGGCCAGGAGCATGATGCTGAAGACCATGCCCAACGTCTGCGCCCAATCCGGGATCGCCGAGTAGAGCAGGTGGTGCGGCCCGGCCCAGATGTAGAGAAAGACCAGCGACCAGAAGTGGATGATCGACAGGCGGTAGCTGTAGACGGGGCGTTCCGCGGCCCTCGGGAGGTAGTAGTACATCAGCCCGAGGAAGGGGGTGGTCAGGAAGAAGGCCACCGCGTTGTGTCCGTACCACCACTGGACGAGGGCGTCGGTAAGCCCCGAATAGACCGGGTAGGAGCGCGTCAGCGTCGCCGGGATCGCCAGGCTGTTGAAGATGTGCAGCACGGCGATGGTGATGACGAACGACATGTAGAACCAGATGGCCACGTACATGTGCTTCACCCGCCGCCGGGCGAGGGTGCCGAAGAAATTCACGGCGAAGATCACCCACACCACGGTCATGGCCACGTCGATCGGCCAGATGAACTCGGCGTACTCCTTCGACTGGGTGAAGCCGAGCGGGAGGGTGATCGCCCCGGCGAGGATGATCCCCTGCCACCCCCAGAAGTGGAGCCTGGAGAGCGTGTCGCTGTACATGCGTGTCTTCAGCAACCGCTGCATCGAGTGGTAGATGCCGGTGAAGCAGATGTTGCCCGCGAAGGCGAAGACCACGGCGTTGGTGTGGACCGGGCGCAGGCGTCCGAACGACGTCCAGGGGAGTCCCAGGTTGGCCGGCCACCAGGCGAGCTGAAGGGCGATGATCACCCCGACCAGCATCCCGACGAGCGCCCAGACCACGGTCGCGGTGAAGAACATCTTCACGACCCCGTCGTCGTAGTCGGGGGTCGCGCCGGAAGAGGGTGCCGCCCCCGGTTGGGGAAGGGTGAGGGTCCCGTCGTGAGCCATGGGGATGTCGGTGGAGGTCAGTGGTGAAGGCCCATGCCCTGCCGCATGCCGACGGAGAGCAGGCCGAAGAGGAGGACCGCCCCCGCGAGCAGACGGCGGGAGCGCAGACTTCCGGTCGCCCACCGGTGGGCACCGAGGGTGAGGGTGACGAGGGCCGGGATCGTGCCCGCCCCGAAGGCCACCATCGAGAGGGCGCCGACGAGGGCGCTCCCCGACGCGATGGGCACGGCGAGCGCCGCGTAGACGAGGCCGCAGGGGAGGAGTCCGGTGGCCACCCCCAGGAGGTATCCGGCACCGGGGCCCTTCCCTCGCCCCGCCCACCCCGCAATCCGCACGAGGCCCGGAAGGCGGAGGTGGGGCTCGGGAAGCAGACCCGCCAGCGCGCCGGCGAACCAGACCAGGAGGACGGTCGAGACCAGGGCCGGCACCCACGCCGGCCCCGGGAGGATCGCCCCGGTCACTCCCGCCAGCGCGCCCAGGGCGGCGTAGGTGGTCAGCCGTCCGAGGTGCCAGGTGGCGCGCCCGCCGCTCCGGGCACACCCGAGGGCGAATCCCCCGCACATCCCGATGCAGTGGGGACTTCCGACGAACCCGGCGAGGGTGGCCGCAAGGAGGGAGTAGAGCACGATCCGTCCGATGGGGGGAGCACGTGGCGGAGCGATCGCCCCAGGGGCAATCGCGACACTACGTTACGCCTCCCCCCTCCGGGGATCTGTCGGGGACTTCGCGTAGACGCCTGTAGGGAACTTCCCTACATGTCGCTCAGGAGTCCCACGCGGAGGGCGAAGCGGACGAGTTCGGACCGATGGTTGAGTCCGAGCTTCGCCATGATGCGGGAACGGTAGGTGTCGACCGTCTTCGGAGAGATGAAGAGCTTCTCGCCGATCTCGCGCGAGCTGAACCCTTCGGCGGTGAGCGCCAGCACCTCGCGCTCCCGCCCGCTCAGGTCGCGCAGGCCGCCCTCTTCCTCGCCCGGCTCGGCCGAGGTGTACTTCTGCAGGAGGAGGCGGGTCGCGCGCGGCGGCAGGTAGACCTCGCCCCGCGCCACCACGCGGATCGCCTCGACCAGGTCGCGATCGGCGCTCGTCTTCGTCAGGTAGCCGCTGGCGCCGGCCTCGACCACCGGGACCAGGTACTCCTCTTCGGCGTGCACCGTGAGCACCAGGACGCGCGAGTGGAGCCCCAGCGCCTGGATGCGCCGCGTCGCCTCGAGGCCGTTCGTGCCCGGCATGGAGAGGTCCATCACCACGACGTCGGGCTTGAGCGCAAGGGCCTGCTCGATTCCTTCCTCGCCGGTTGCGGCCTCGCCCACCACCACGTACCCCCCCTCGGCCTCGAGGAGGGCGCGGATTCCCGCGCGAAACATCGCATGGTCGTCGACGAGCAGGATCCGGATGTCAGCCATGGGCGGGCTCCTCGCCCTGCGGGAGGGGAATCGAGAACCGCACCCGGGTTCCTTCGCCCGGCGCGGAGTCGACGACGACTTCGCCGCCGAGCATGGAGGCGCGCTCCTGCATCCCGATCAGGCCGAGGCCGCGCCCCTGCACCACGTCGTGGCCGGGGTGGAAGCCGACCCCGTCGTCTTCGATCACCCCCACCACCGCACCCCCCTCGACCGTGACGGTCACGCGGGCGCGGGAGCTTCCGGAGTGGCGAACGACGTTGCTGAGGCTTTCCTGGATGATGCGGTAGGTGATCAGGGCCATGTCGAGATCGTGGATGCGGTCGAGCGAGGCGAGGCGGAGGTCGACCCGGAAGGTGCCCTCTTCTTCCATCCGGCGCACATGCGAGCGGAGTGCCGAGGCCAGCCCCGCGTCCTGCAACTCGGGCGGCCGCAGCCCCCGGGCGATGCGACGCACCCCTTCGGCCGTCTCGGCGACGGCGTCGCGAATCTCGCCACAGGCGCGGCGCA
>CAYORZ010000067.1:6606-8138 GCA_964406485.1 uncultured Gemmatimonadaceae bacterium
TTCGGCGAGGAGCCGGAGGCGGACGAGGTCGGTGGCGATCCGCTGCGCCGTGTCGTCGTGCTGTGCGCGGGCGATGCGGGCCCGTTCGTCTTCGGTGGCCTTGAGGGCACCCGACGAAAAGCCCCGCAACCGACGCCGCGCCGAGACGTCGCGCACCGTGGCCACCGTCCACCGCTCCCCCCCCTCGACCCGCATGGGGGCGAGCGAGACTTCCACCGGAAACTCGATTCCGTCGGCGCGCTGGGCCCGCAGTTCGAGGCCGATCCCCATCGGGCGCACCACCGGCGCCTCCTGGTAGGACTCCCGTTGATGGCGGTGGACCTCGCGCACCTCCCGCGGGATCAGTTCCTCGATCCGCACCCCCTCGAGGCCTTCGGGGTACCCGAAGAGTTCCTGCGCCCGCTCGTTGGCCTGCCGGATCACCCCTGCGGCGTCGACCAGGAGGATGCCGTCGGGCGAGCGCTGAAAGATGATCTCGTAGCGGGAATCGTTCACGGGCGTCCCGGGACTCGGCGGCGTGTGGGAAGTCTCCCGACACGGAGGAGGGAGCATTTCCGATGGCGGATCAGGGCGGATCGTTCCAATCTACGCTGCCACGGCGTCCGGGCGAACCGGACGCCTCTCTCCCACTCGTCGCTGTGCCTTGACCGCATTGCCCACCCCCCCGCAGGATCGCCTCCGGGGACTCCTGCGCACCCCACTCACCTGGAAGCTTCTCACCCCCTGGCTCGTCGGATCGGCGGGGGTGGTGGCGTGGGCGCTCCTCTCGGGCGCCGAGATCGACTCGATCCCGATGCTCGCGGGGCTGGTCGTCCTCTTCGCGGGGTGGGGGACGGCGGCGGTGCGCTTCGCCCTCGTTCCCCTCCGCTCGCTGGCCGAGACCGCCCACCGCGTCACCGCCGGCGACGAAGGGGCGCGGGCCCCCCGCTCCCCCCTCTCCGACCCGGAGATGGCGCACCTCATCGAGACGTTCAACACGATGCTCGACGCCCTCGCCGACGAACGCGCGCGGCGCCAGAGCGATGCGGGGTGGCTGGTCGAAGCGGAAGAGCGGCAGCGGGAGCGGGTCGCCCACGAGCTCTTCGCCGGCCCGGCCCAGACGCTGGCGGGAGTTCTCGTGCGCCTCAAGCTCCTCTACCGGCAACTCGAGGACTCCCCCCCGGCCGAGGCCGCCGGCGAGCTGGTCGACGAGGTGCGCGCCGCACTCGAGGAAATCCAGACCCTGGCCCGCCGCCTCCGCCCCCCCGAGCTCGCCGAACTCGGGACCCACGCCGCGATCCAGGCGCTCGCCCGCCGGCTCGAGGCCTCGTACGGGGTGGAGGTCGCGGTCGAGGGGGCGATCCCCGACGAACGCCTCGCGCCCGCAGCGCGCGCGGCCCTCTTCCGCATCGTCGAAGACGCCCTCGCCGACCTGGTGCACGCCCCCCCGACCCCCCCCACCACCCTCTTCTTCCGCACCGACGACGACGTCCTGGTCGCCGACCTCCACCTTCCGCCCTTCGCTCCGGCCGCGCGACCCGACGCCCCCCCGG
>CAYORZ010000068.1:0-8125 GCA_964406485.1 uncultured Gemmatimonadaceae bacterium
GGCCGCATGCGCGCTCAATCCGCCGGGACCGGGGTCGAAGGTGCCGAAGACGTGCTCGATACGGGCCGCCGCCCGCTCCCGCGCCGACCGCCGCTTCGGGTAGGGGAGGGTGTCGCGGAGCCGCCCGCCCCGGACCAGATGGAGGCGGTCACGTCCGCGGTATCCCGGCGAGCGGTAGACGAACGTCAGCGCGTCGACCTCGCCCCGGAAGGCGGTCAGTTCCTCCTGGAAGCGGCGGAGCCGCTCCAGCCGGTCGCGCACGAGGGCGGCGTACTCGAAGTCGTGCCGTGCAGCGGCCGTCTGCATCTGCGTCTCGAGCAGCGCCAGGGGGAACCGCCCCCGCCCCTCGAGGAAGCGATGGGCGTGGGTGACGCGCTCGGCGTAGGCGCGGGCGGTGGGGCGCCCCGTGCAGGGGGCGAGGCAGCTGCCGAGCGCCGCGCGCAGACACCCCGCCCTTCGCTCGAGAGGGGGGTGGGCGGAGAAGGCGTCGAGCTGGTCGTCGAAGAAGACCGGAGTGGTGGCCGGGCAATCCCGGAGTCCCAGAACGTGTGCGAGGTCACGGATCGTCTCGACCACCCGTCCCACCCGCGGAAAGGGACCGTAGTAGGTGGAGCCGTCGTCGGTGACCCGGGTGGCCGGAAGTACCCGGGGCGCCGGCTCGCGGGTGACCTTCACGAAGGCGTAGCCGCGCCGGCGCTTGTGCTGGACGTTGTAGCGGGGGCGGTACCGCTGGATCAGCCGCATCTCGTGGACGAGCGAGCCGAATTCGTCGGGGATGTGGTCCCAGTCGATGCGGGCGGTCTCGCGGATGATCTCTCCCGCCTTCTCGCCCCGCGGCGCCCGGAAGTACGAGAGGAGCCGCGTCCGGATCCGGATCGACTTTCCCACGTAGAGGAGTTCGTCACCCGCCCCCCACATCCGGTAGACGCCCGGACGGTTCTCCGCCGTCGCGCGGATCCGGGCGCGGAGGGTCGGGTTGGAGTGCGAGGGCGGCATGGGGGCGGTCGGTCGGAACGGGGCGGACAGCGAGGCAGCGAGGCGGCGAGGCGGCGAGGCGGCGAGGCGGCGAACCGAAGATGTCCCGAAGACTGCCGTCCGGGCAAGAGCGCTCGGGGGGGCGCCCGGCGGAGAGCCCCGGACGGGCCTCGGCGGACGGCTCCCGGCGACGTCGTCCCATCCGGACATTGAGTCGGGCCCCCGTCCGGAGTACCGTCGTTCATGACCAGCAAACCCCGAATCGTCCGCGACCCCCTCTGGAACACCATCCGGCTTGACGCCGACGCGATGCGGATCGTCGACACGCCGGCCTTCCAGCGCCTCCGCTACATCCGCCAGCTCGGCTTCGCCCACCTGGTCTACCCGGGGGCGACGCACACGCGCTTCGACCACGCCCTCGGGGTCTACCACCTCGCGACGACCGCTCTCCGTCTGCTCCGTGAGCGGGGCGGGGTGCCCCCCGAGGTGTGGGAGGACGCCGACCTCGTCCCCTACGCCGCGCTCCTGCACGACATCGGGCACTACGCCTACTCCCACGCCCTCGAGGAACTGGAGCCGGACCGGGTGCCGGCCGACCATGAAGAGGTCAGCGGACGCTTCTTCGAGCTCCCCGATCTCAGCGAGGTGCTGGAGTCGCTGGGCGACGACGCCCCCGCCCGCATCCACCGCATGATCCGGGGTGTGAGCGAAGTCCCCCTCCGCGGACTGGTGAGCGGGTCGCTCGACCTCGACAAGCAGGAGTACCTCCGCCGCGACGCACGTTTCTGCGGTGTCCCGTATGGCGAGGTCGATGTGGGACGCCTCCTCCAGGGGATGCTGCTGCTGCGCGATCCCGGGACGGGGCGGTGGGAGGTGGGCGTTCACGAGAAGGCGGTGGCGGCGCTCGAGTCGCTCCTCTTCGCGAAGTACCAGATGTTCCGGAACGTCTACTGGCACCACGGGGTGCGGGCGGCCACCGCCCTCTACAAGCGGATCGTCGAAGAGGCGGTACAGTCGGGACTCGTCGACCCGGAGGAACTCGTGGGGCCGACCGACGAGGAACTCCTGTACGAGATCTCGCGCAGGGCGCTCGAATCCGACGACGAGGTGCCGGAGCGGCTCGCCACCCGGTGGATCCCGGCGCTCCGCCAGCGCAGGCTGCCGAAGCGGGCCCTGGAACTCACCGCGGCCGACCTGCGCGGGCGGCGGGTGGAGGACTGGGCAGTAGGCGACTCGCCGTGGAAGCGGGCGATCGAAGACGAGCTCGCGGCCGACCTCGGGCTCGGGCCGGGGGAGGTCGTGATCGATTTCCCCGCGAAACGGGCGATGTTCCAGCTCGATCTGCTCGTGGAGCGGAGGGACGGAACGGTCGAGCGCATGGGGCCGGAGGGCGTCCCGGGTCTGATCGATCTGCCGCGCGTGGCGGGCGAACTCTACCACACGGCCCGGGTGTTGCGTGTCTTCACCTTCGAGCGCCGCGAGTTGCCGCCGGAGCGCCTCCTGGAGCGGATCACGCAGCCCGACTGAGCGGGCGCGGCAGCCCGTCCCGGATGGGGCGGAACCGTGCGGCGGGGGAGGGTTACGATCCCCTGCCGCCGACCCGGGGGAACTCCCGGGACTGCGGGGGTTACGAGGGCGAGCGGTTGACACACCGTACCCCAACGTGGATTTTGAACGGCTCTGCCCGTTCGGACCTTGACGCCATCCTGTACCCCGCAGGACGGCATTCAACCGACCGACGGAGCAAGTTCCTTCGGTCCAAGGAGATAGATGATGGCCGCGAGTGCGACGAAGGGCCGGAAGAAGAAGGGCAGAAGCCCGCTGGCCAGCTTTGACGGCAGTGTCGAGGAACAGACCGCCCTCGATCAGTACCTGCGTGACGTCAGCCGGCATGAGCTGATTTCGCCCGAAAAGGAGAAGGAACTGGGCGCGCGCGCGCAGAAGGGCGACGAGGAAGCCGTCCAGGAGCTGGCCCGCGCGAATCTGCGGTTCGTGATCAGCGTGGCGAAGAAGTACCAGAACCGCGGAGTTTCGCTCACCGACCTCATCCAGGAAGGAAACGTCGGCCTCGTGACCGCCGCCCGGAAGTTCGATCCGGAGCAGGGGGTGAAGTTCATCTCCTACGCGGTGTGGTGGATCCGGCAGGCGATCCTTGCCGCGCTCGCCAACCACGGACGCTCGGTGCGCGTGCCGCTCAACCGGGCGAGCGACCTTGCCCGCATCTTCCGTGAGAAGGAGCGCCTCAAGCAGGAGCTCGGGCGGGAGCCGACCGCCGAGGAGCTGAGCGTCGCGACCGATCTCACTCCGGAGCTGGTCGAGTCGCTGCAGACCCTCAACGCTGCCGAGATCCGGCTCGATGCGCCGATCGGGGACAGCGAGGACTCCCAGCTGGTCGAGCGCTTCATCACCGAAGAGGCCGCCGAGCCCGAGATCGAGGTCGAGAGCCGGCTGCTCACCGAGGCGGTCTCGGACGCGTTGAGCACCCTCGATGCCCGTGATGCCAAGGTGCTCCGGCTCTACTTCGGACTCGAAGGCGAGCGCGAGCACACCCTGGAGGAAATCGGCAACATGCTCGGCGTCACGCGCGAGCGCATCCGCCAGTTGCGCGACCGCGCGCTGCGTCGGCTCCGCGAAGGTGGCAAGGGAGCCGCTCTGGAGTCGTTCGCCGCGTGATCCGCCACGGGCGGGTCGTTTCTTCCTTCGCCCCCCGGTCGGCGTCCTGCCGGCCGGGGGGCGTTGCGTTGGGGGTCGGATGACGGCGGGGGACCTCGAGGGAGAGGGGTGGGGGGAGGTGTGGAAAGCCGCGGGGGGCGTCTACCGGGTGCGGCTGACCGGGGGACGAATGGTGGAGGCGTTCCTCCGGGGTCGTCTGAAGCGCGAGTCCCGCGCCGGAGACCGGGTTGTCGTGGGGGACCGCGTCCGGGTGGCCATCGTGGGTGGCGGCGGCGGGGGGGAGGGCAGCTGGACGATCGAGGAGGTTGCCCCGCGTCGCACGCAGGTCGTGCGGCGGTCGGGGCCCGGGCGACGGGCGAAGGTCGTGGCCGCCAACGTGGACCGCCTCGTCGTCGTGATTGCGGTGGTCGCCCCCGACCCCCGGCGAGAGGTCATCGACCGGCTTCTCGTGCTCGCCGAAGTGGACCGCGTCGGCGCCCTCCTGGTGCTCAACAAGGTCGATCTTCCGGGTGGAGCGGGGGTGGCGGACGAACTCGAGGAGCTCTACACGGGGGTGGGGTACGCGGTGATCCGGGCGAGCGCCGAGACAGGGAAAGGGGTGGCCCTCCTCGCCGAGCGGCTGTCCGAGGGTCTGTCGGCGCTGGTCGGGCCGTCCGGGGTCGGGAAGTCGTCGTTGCTCAACGCCATCGACCCCACCCTCGACCTGCGTACCGGCGAGGTATCGGCGCGGTCGCAGCGGGGGAGGCACACGACGGTCGCGTCGCGCCTCATCGCCCTCCCGCGGGGGGGGGTGGTTGCCGACACCCCGGGCTTTGCCGACGTCGGCGTCTGGGGGGTGGGCGAGGCGGAAGTGGAGCGGTGCTTTCCCGAGATCGCGCGGGAGTCGGCGGGGTGCCGCTTTCGCGGATGCCACCACGCCGCCGAGCCGGGGTGTGCGGTGCGGGCGGCTGTGGAGGCCGGCGGCATCGCCCCCTCCCGCCTCGCCTCCTACCACGTGCTCAGGGAAGAGGCTCGTCACGACGCCCGGGGGGGGGGACGGCGCGACGGGGGGTGAGCGGCGGATCCAGGGGAATGACGCGGGGGGAGCGAGTGGTGGGGTCGACCCGCACCTCGACGGGCCACCGGTAGATCCGCTCCAGGGTGGCCGCTTCGTAGACGTCGTCGGGTGTTCCCTCGGCGACCACGCGTCCCTGGTCGAGCAGGAGGACGCGGTCGGCGAACCGGGCCGCCAGGTCGAGGTGGTGGGTGATGAGAAAGATCGTGATCCCGTCGCGTGCGGCCTCGCGGAGGAGCCGGAGAATCGCCATCTCGTGACGCACGTCGAGGCTCGCGGTGGGCTCGTCGAGGGCGAGCGCCCGGGGCTCCTGGGCGAGCGCGCGGGCGATGCGTACCCGCTGCAGCTCGCCCCCCGAGAGGCTCTGGACGTCGCGCTCGGCGAGGTGGGTGACCTCGCAGGTGCGGAGGGCCTCGGCGATGGCGGCGCGGTCGCGGGGGCCTTCGGCGGCGAGGGGGGCGAGGTGCGGGAAGCGTCCCATCGCCACCAGTTCCCGCACGGAGATCGGGAAGGGGATCGACTCGCTCTGCGGCACCGCCCCCACATGGCGTGCGAGTTCCCGGCGGTCCCACGCCTCCAGCAGACGGCCCCCGACATGGACCGTCCCGCTTTCGACCTTCACCCCCCCCAGGAGGGCCCGCATGAGGGTCGACTTTCCGGAGCCGTTGGGGCCGAGCACCGCATAGACGCTCGCTTCCGGGACTGCGAGTCCCACCCCGTCGAGGGCGGGGTGCGCACTGCTCGGGTACCGCACCGTGAGTCCTTCGGCCACGAAGGTCACGTCGCGCTCCGCCGCAGGAGGACGAGGAAGACGGGGACTCCCGTGAAGGCGGTCACGACCCCGATGGGAATCTCGGTCGCTCCGAAGAGGGTGCGGGCCCCGAGGTCGGCGACGATCAGGAAGGCTGCCCCCACCACGAACGAGAGGGGAAGGAGGGTGCGGTGGCCCGATCCGACGAGCAGGCGGAGGGTGTGCGGGATCACCAGGCCGACGAAGCCGATCACCCCCGCCACCGCGACCCCGGCGGCGGTGAGGAGCGAGGCCACGAGGTAGGCGAGGCGCTTCGTTCCTTCCACGTCGGCGCCGAGATACCCCGCAGACTCCTCTCCCACCGAGAGGAGATCGAGGGGGCGGGCGAGTCCGATCAGGACGAGGGCGGCGGGGAGGGTGTAGAGGGCAGCCACCGCCACTTCGCGCCACGACGCGCCGGCCACGCTCCCCAGCATCCAGAGCATGGCGCTCCGCACCGTGTCGGCTTCGGAGAGGGAGAGGATCAGGGCGATCGCCGCCGCGAAGAAGGCGCCGACCACCACTCCGGCGAGGAGGAGGACCCGCACGTCGAGGCGGCGGTCGGCCACCCGGGCCACCCGGAAGACGAGGGCGATCGCGAGGAGGGCCCCCGCGAAGGCGGCGAGCGGGAGGGTGAAGGGGCCCAGGAACCCGACGCCGAGGGCGAGAACGGCGACGGCGCCGGTGGCCGCCCCCCCGGAGATCCCCAGGATGTACGGCTCGGCGAGGGGATTGCGCAGGAGCGCCTGGAAGGTGGTGCCCGCGAGCGCCAGCCCCCCGCCGACGAGGCCGGCCAGGAGGACCCGGGGCACGCGCAACTCCACGATGGTGCGGGCGAGGGGGGATCCCCCGCCGACGAGGGCCGCCAGGATGTCGCCGGGGGGAACGGCCACCGACCCGATCAGGACGCCCGCGATCCCCGCGACGAAGGGGGAAGAGAGGAAGAGACCGAGCCGGAGCCTGCGGCTCACCGCCCCTCACCCCCGCGGAGGGCAGCCGCGACCGCCCGCGCCGATGCCCCGAGGTCGGGACCCGGTTGCTGGATCGAGGAGGGGAGCCGCGCCACCCGGCGTCCTTCGAGCAGGCGGGGGTCGATCTCCGCCCCCTCGGCGACGAGCAGGACCTCGATGCGGCGGGTGGCCACGACTTCCGGGCTCACCGCCCCGTAGAGACCCGAAACGTCGGCGAGAACGTTGATTCCCCCGGCCAGGGTGATCAGGTCGTCGATGTAGCTCCCCCCGCCCGCTGCCCAGGGGGGGGAGCCCCCCATGAGGTAGGCCGTCCGGACCGGGGGACGCGACGCCGCCTCCGCCCGGGTCGCGTCGAGTTCCATGCGGAGGGAGTCGCCCAGCGCCCGGGCGGCGTCGGTGACGCCCAGCAGCCGGCCGACCCGTTCGATCGTGGTGAAGACGTCGTCGATTCCGTCGGGACGAACGGCCAGGTGGGGAATCCCGAGGTGGTCGAGGCGTTCGGGGGTGGTCCGATCGGACTCCCCCCCGAAGCGGATCACCAGATCGGGGTCGAGGGCGACCACCGCCTCGAGGTCGGGACCCAGCCCTGCGCCCACCGAGGGGAGGTGGGCGACGGCCGCCCCCCGGTCGAAGTCGGTCCGCCCCACCAGGCGCTCTTCGGCGCCGAGGGCCACGATGGTGGCCGTGACCGAGGGGACGAGTGAGACGACCCGCTCGGCCGGGGCGGGGAGGGTGACGATCCGCCCCTCTGCGTCGTGGACGGTCCACGCTCCCGGAGGTGGGGGCGACGGGTCGGGCCCGTCGCCGCAGCCGGCGACCAGGAGCACCGACACCACCGCGAGCCACCCTCCCCACCGCGGGCGGGTCACCCTCACGTTCCCGTCGTCGCAGCCGTCTCCGCCGGGCATCGCTCCTCGTGGACGAGATCCCACCCCCGGTCGCCCTGCTCGAGCACGGCGGGCCAGCGGGAGGCGGTCCCCATCACCTCGAGCACGACCTCGGGTCGACCGTCGCCGTCGAAGTCCATCTGCTGGAAGAAGCGGGGCGCTCCCTTGCCGTCGGTTCCCACCCGCCGATACCAGGTGTAGTCCAGCAGAAAGCGGTTGTCTTCGCGCTGGGTCCCCAGCACGAAGAGGCTGTACGCGGCGGGATTGTCGGGGTCCTCGACGGCGAGGCGGTCCCGGAACATGAAGGTCGCAGCGACCGTCGGAGGGGCATCGGGGGCGAGGCGGGTGAGGGCGAGGTCAGCCCTCGCCTGCGTCAGGTCGTCGGGCCAGAGCGCCTCCTGCCGCATGATCGCCGTCTGCCCCAGCAGCCGGCTGGCGTCGCGGTGGGCGGCACCCACCGTGGGGAAGGCCCCGGTGGCGTGCGGCCACTGCCCGAGCACGGCCGAGCGGGGGAGGGCGAGGAAGCGGGTGGCCGTGGCGGCCGCCGGAATCAGCTCGGGGACGCCCGTCACCCACGGAGTGGGGCGGCACCACCCCTCCCCGACGCCCGAAGAGTCGGCGACCAGCGTTCCCACACGCACCCCGTCGGCGAAGAGGACGAACTCCGTTCCCCGGGCCAGGAGGGTCGCGGCGAAGTGCGCGTTGAAGCCCGGCACGTCGGCCTCGTCGGGAAGCGAGGTGATGGTGTCACCCCGGAACTCGAAGAGAGGGTGCA
>CAYORZ010000069.1:0-7991 GCA_964406485.1 uncultured Gemmatimonadaceae bacterium
CGTCTACATCGACGAGATGGACAAGATCTCGCGGAAGTCCGAAAACCCCTCGATCACCCGCGACGTCTCGGGCGAGGGGGTGCAGCAGGCCCTCCTCAAGATTCTCGAGGGGACGGTCGCGTCGATCCCTCCGCAGGGTGGCCGGAAGCACCCGCAGCAGGAGTACATCCAGGTCGATACCCGCAACATCCTCTTCATCTGCGGCGGCGCCTTCGACGGCCTCGAGCGGATCGTGGAGTCGCGGATCGGGCGGCGCGCGATCGGGTTCGGGGGTGAGGAAGAGGCGAAGCACGACGACCTGCTCAAGCACGTGGAGCCCGCCGACCTCCAGCGTTTCGGGATCATCCCCGAGCTGGTGGGGCGCCTGCCGGTCAGCGTGGCGCTGGACGAGCTCGACGAAGACGCCCTCTGCCGGATTCTGGTCGAACCCCGCAACGCCCTCATCAAGCAGTACACGAAGATGTTCGAGCTGGAGGGGGTCGGGCTCACCTTCGACAAGGACGCGATCCGGGCGATCGCCCGCAAGACGATGGAGCGGGGGACCGGGGCTCGGGGACTCCGTTCGGTGATCGAGGGGATCATGCGCGACGTGATGTTCGACCTCCCGGACCGCTCCGACGTGCGCGAGGTGGTGGTGACCGCCGATTCGGTGGAGCGGGGGGTGCAGCCTCTCCTCGTCCTGCATCCGGAGGCGCAGGAGCACCGGCGCCGGGAGGCGTAGGAGGCCCCCGGGGGCTTCCTGCGCCGGGCGCCCGATGGCGACGATCCACCGCACCGACGGATCGGTCGAGCTCCCCGACGAGGTGCCCGCGGTGGCGCTCCGCGACCTCGTCTTCTTTCCCTACATGGTGCTGCCGCTCCTGATCGGCCGCCCCGCCTCTCTCGCCGCCCTCGCCCGCGCCGACGCGCCCGAGGGGGCGGGGCTTCTGCTTCTCGTCGCCCAGCACACCGTCGAGTGCGAGGTGCCCACCGCCGACGACGTCCACCCGGTGGGGACGGTCGCCCGCGTGGTCCAGTCGTCGGTTCTTCCCGACGGCACCCGGCGGGTCGTGCTGGAGGGGGTGGGGCGGGTGCGCGTCGACCGATGGCTCCGCCCCGAGGGTGAACTGCGGGCCCGGGTGCGCCCCCTGGTCGCCCGTGAACGCACCGATCCCGACGCCGCGACCCCACCCGAGACCGAGGCCCTCGTCCGCTCGGTGCTGCGGAAGTTCGAGGAGTACGCGACCCTCCACGAGCGCATCGCCGAGGAACTGGTCGCGACCCTCCGCGACGTGCGGGACCGGGTCCGCCTGGCACACCTCGTCTCCGGTCACATTCTTCTCGATCCCCCCGACAAGCAGGCGTTGCTGGAGTGCGCCGAGGTCGAGGAACAGCTGCGGCTGCTCCAACGTTTTCTCGCGCGCGAGGTCGAGATCCTGCAGATCGAGGAGAAGCTCGACCGCCAGATCCTCGCGCAGATGGAGGCCGATCGGCGGCAGTTCTACCTCAACGAGCAGCTGAAGGCGATCCATCAGGAACTCGGTGTCGAGGCGGGGGAGGAGTGGGTCGACCTGGAGCGGGCCGTGGCCGCCGGCGAACTCCCCGATCACGCCCGGGCGCGTGCGGAGCGCGAACTGAAGCGGCTTCGCAGGCTCAACCCGGCCGCCCCCGAGGCGGCGGTGATCCGCACCTACCTCGACTGGATCCTCGCGCTCCCCTGGGTCGGGCGGAGCGCCGAGATGCTCGCGCTCGATGAGGCCCAGGCGCTCCTCGACGGGGCGCACCACGGACTGGACGAGGTGAAGGACCGGATCGTCGACCACATCGCGGTTCTCGCGCAGGTGGGACGCCTCGAGGGGCCGATCCTCTGCCTCGTCGGCCCCCCCGGAGTCGGGAAGACCTCGCTCGGGCGCAGCATCGCCGCTGCCCTCGGACGGGAGTTCGTGCGGGTGAGCCTCGGAGGCGTGCGCGACGAAGCCGAGATCCGGGGGCATCGCCGTACCTACGTCGGGGCGCTCCCGGGGCGGGTACTCCAGGGAATGCGGCGCAGTGGCACCACCAATCCGGTCTTCATGCTCGACGAGGTCGACAAGCTCGCCCGCGACGTCCACGGCGACCCCGGCTCGGCCCTCCTCGAAGTCCTCGACCCGGAGCAGAACGCCACCTTCACCGACCACTACCTCGAGCTCGAGTACGACCTTTCGGATGTGCTCTTCGTCGCCACGGTCAACACCCTGGCCGGGATCCCCGAGCCCCTCCGTGACCGGATGGAGGTGATCCGGCTGCCGGGATACCTCGACACCGAGAAGCGGGTCATTGTCGAGCGCTTTCTCTGGCCTCGACAGCGCGAGCGGCACGGGCTCGAGGCGAGCCGGGTCGAGCTCGCTCCCGAGGCGGTCGCCCGCGTCATCACGGAGTACACCCGCGAGGCCGGGGTACGCGAGCTCGACCGCCGCATCTCGCGGATCGCGCGCAAGCTCGCCCGCCGGAAGTCCGAGGGGGGCACCCTCCCTCTCCGCATCGAGGCGGACGCGATCGGGGAGTTCCTGGGACCCCCACCCCACCTCCCCCCCGACCTCGACACCCTTCGCGACCGGGTGGGACTCGCCAACGGCCTCGCGTGGACGGCAGCCGGGGGAGAACTGCTCGACGTCGAGGTCGCGGTGGTGCCGGGGAGCGGCGAAGTGCGCCTCACCGGGACGCTGGGTGACGTGATGAAGGAATCGGCAGTCGCCGCCCTCACCTGGACGCGGGCGCGGGCCCGGGTCCTCGGACTGGAACACGACTTCCATACCCGGGTCGATGTGCACGTGCACATTCCCGAGGGGGCCACGCCGAAAGACGGTCCCTCGGCCGGCATCACCATGGCCGTGGCGCTCATCTCGGCGCTGACAGGGGTCCCCACCGCACCGTCCGTCGCCATGACCGGCGAGATCACCCTCCGGGGGCGGGTGCTGCCCGTCGGCGGGGTGCGCGAGAAGGCCGTGGCCGCGCTCCGGCACGGCGTCGCGAGGGTGATCCTCCCGGCCGGCAACGCCCCCGAGATCGCGCAACTTCCGGAAGAGGTGAGGCGGGGGCTCGACTTCGTGCCGGTCCGCTCGATGGACGAGGTGCTCGTCGCTGCCCTGGACCGTCCCCTCGACCACCCCCGCCACCATTCGCCGCCCGAGACCCCACTCCCCCTCTTGCCGCAATGAAGATCCGCACCGTCGAATACGCCGGTACCGTGGCCACCCCGGGCGGACCGATCCCGGGCGACCTCCCCCAGGTCGCGTTCTCGGGTCGCTCGAACGTGGGCAAGAGTTCGCTGATCAACACGCTCCTCCGTCGCCACCGGAGCAAGCTCGCCCACGTCTCGAGTACTCCGGGCAAGACGCAGGCGCTCAACTTCTACCGCGTCAACGACCACTTCTTCCTGCTCGACCTCCCGGGCTTCGGCTACGCCCGGGTTCCGAAGAAGATGCGCGACTCGTGGAAGGGGCTGATCGAGGGCTATCTCCAGCGTCCGATCGACCTGCGGGGCGTCGTCCACCTCGTCGATGCCCGGCGCGAGCCCACCGCCGGGGACCTCCAGATGCTCGACTTCCTGGCCGTACTCGGGGTGCCGACCCTGGTGGTGCTCACGAAAGTCGACAAGCTCAAGCGGAACGAACGGAACCGCGCCCTCGCCACCGCCGCACACCGGATGCGCGTGGATCCCGAACAGATCGTCCCCTTCTCCAGCAAGACGGGGGAGGGACGCGAACTCCTCCTCGCCGCCCTCGAAGACCTGCTCGGCCCTGACCCGCGTGGGTCCGACGAAAAGGTGGACTCGTCAGTCCAGAAACAGATCGGCGGCGAGGAGGGAGGGTGAGACGCCGCCGCGCCGCCGGGGGGGTACTCGTCGTCGCAGCAGCGGTCACGGGGTGCCTGCCGGGCGCGGCCCACACCCCGCCCCCCTCCGCGGGCGGAGTCGGAGAGGGAGGCCATGCCGCCGGGGCGCCCGACGGCACGCCCCTCCCCTCGGGCTTCGGGACCCTCCGGCAGGATGACATCACCGTCGAACTCCACACCGGTGACGTGCGGGTCCGCCTCACCCCTCTCCTCCCCTCGCTGATCCGGTTGACCGCCCCCGACACCGAGGACCGGCTCGCGGCCCTCGCCAGCCAGGTCGACCCTGCGGAGGGGCTCTGGGTGCTGGTCGCCGTCCAGACCGAAGCCCCGGGCGGTGCCGCCTTCGAGCCGATGTCGATCGAGGTGTCGAGCGGAGGCGCGCTGCATCGTCCGCGGCGGATCCGGGGGCTGACCCCGGAGTGGGGTTCGGGGCGGCTCCAGCAGCGGGTCGTGCAACAGGCGCTCTACCTCTTCTCGGGCGAGGTCGCGCCGTGGCGCGCCTTCGAGGTGCGGGTGGGCGCGCTGCGCACCGCCGCCTGGAACGACCGCCTCCCGCTCCTCGACGCCGAACGCGCGCGCGTTCTCGCCCGGGCAGGCCCCTCCTTCTAGAGGTCGATCTCGAAGCGGCGGATCTTGCGGTAGAGGGTGCGCTCGCCGATGCCGAGGAGTTCGGCCGCCTTCCGCCGGTTCCCCTCCACGGCGCGGAGGGCGGCGACAATCGCCTCGCGCTCCATCTCTTCCATCGTCATTCCCGGACGGTAGACGACCACGCCGTCGGCGGTATCGCCCGACTCCGGGTCCCCTCGCGCCTCGGCGTCGTCGGGGGGATGCTCGGCGTCCGGGGCGGCCGGCGTGAACGCAGGGATGGAGCGGAGCACCGCTTCGTCATCGTCGTCCGGAAGCGCCGGTGCGTCCCGGGGATCGGTCGCGGGGGTGGCTGCTGTGTCGACCTCGCTGCGCGAGAGCATCGCCACCTCGTGGCGGCGGGCGGCGGGGAGCTCATCGCGCCACACCTCGAAATCCTTCCGGAGGTCGTCGAGGTCGACGCGCATCTCGACGAGGGTGCGGAAGATGAACTCCAGCTGGGGCCGGAGGTCGGAGCTCTGGGCCACCTCCGTACCGCGCGGAATCGGAACGGGGAGGAGGCGCGACGAGCCGTCGGCGCGGCGGATCTCGGCGGGGATGTCGTCGGGCCCGATGGGTGCCCCGGGGGAAAGCACCACCATGCTCTCGACCAGGTTGCGAAGCTCGCGCACGTTGCCGGGCCAGTGGTATCGACGGAGCACTTCCATCGCCTCGTCGGTGATCCCCGGAAAGGGACGCCCCACCCGCTCGGCGATCTCGCGGCTGAAGCGGCGGACCAGGAGGGGGATGTCGTCGCGGCGGTCCCGGAGGGGGGGGAGCGCGATGTGGAGGACGTTGAGCCGGTAGTAGAGGTCCTGGCGGAACTCCCGCAGGCGAACGAGCTCGCGCAGATCCTGGTTGGTGGCGGCCACGATGCGGACGTCGACCTTGCGAGCCCGTTCGCCCCCCACCCGCAGGAACTCCCGCTGTTCCAGCACCCGGAGGAGCTTGGTCTGGGTGGCCAGGGGCATCTCGCCGATCTCGTCGAGAAAGATCGTCCCCCCTTCGGCGAGTTCGAAGAGGCCGCGCCGCGAGTCGATGGCTCCGGTGAAGGCTCCCTTCTCGTGGCCGAAGAGTTCGCTCTCCAGGAGGGTGTCGGGAAGGGCGGCCACATTGACCGGAATGAAGGGCTTGTGGCGGCGGGGGGAGAGCAGATGGAGCCCGCGGGCCACAAGTTCCTTCCCCGTCCCCGATTCGCCGGTCACGAGGACGGTCGACGAGACCGGGGCGATCTGCACCACCCGCTCCAGCACCTCCTGCATGGCGTCGGTGACCCCGATGATCCCGGTGAGCCGCTGGAGGCGGGTCCGTTCGGCCAGCCGGCCGGTCACCAGTGCCACCTCGGCGGGGTGCGCGGCCGGAGAGAAGACCTCGATGATCCCGGAGGGCGGAACGTCGTCGTCGCCCGGCGCCCATGCGATCACGGGGATCTCGAGGGTGCGGGCCTGCGTCAGGAGTCCTCGCGCCGCGCCCTCGAGACCTCCGGTGAGGGCGAGGACGAGGGCTTCGTCGCGGTCCGCGATCCGCTCGTCGGGAGTGACGAGGTCGACCTCGAATCCTTCCTCCCGCAGTTCGGTACGGAGGGCACCCGCCCGCGGCAGGTGGTGGGTCGAGAGGAGGATCATGGGGGCGGCGGACGGTGCGAGGGACGCTCCCCGGCCAGGAGGGCCAGGAGGTGAGGGAGGAGGGGGGCCAGGACCGCGCATCCGTCGCGGACCCCCGCCGGACTTCCCGGCAGATTGGCGAGGAAGACCCCGTTGCGCACCCCGGCCACCCCACGCGAGAGGGTCGCAAAGGGTGTGGCCCCCTCGCCGGCGCGCCGAATCCGGTCGGCCACCCCCGAAGCGTCGCGTTCGAGGAGTGGGCGGGTCGCCTCGGGAGTGACGTCGCGGGGGCCGAAGCCCGTCCCTCCGGTGGTGAGGATCAGGTCGACCTCGCCGCCGTCGGCCCACGCGAGGAGGGTGCGGGTGATGGTGAGGCGGTCATCGGGCACCACCTCGCGCCGGACCACCCGGTAGCCTTCGGCCTGCGCCCACTCCGCCAGGACGGCGCCGCTGCGATCCTCTCGCTCCCCCGCCCAGCAGGCGTCGCTCACCGTCAGGATTCCGAGGCGCGTCACGCCCTCACCTCCGGAGTGATCCCTCGGTGTAGAAGGGCGGCCGTGTCACCGTGGCGGGGGCGTTGACCCCCCGGATCTCGACCAGCACCTCGGTGCCGAGCGCGGCGTACTCGGTCTCCACATACCCCAGGGCAACCCCGTGGCGGAGCACCGGACTCACCATCCCGCTCGTGACCTTGCCGATGATCCGGCCGTCGGCGCGGATCGGGTACCCCTCGCGTGCGAATCCGCGCGGTCCGAGGGTCAGCCCCACCAGCTTCTCGCGCACCCCCGAATCCTTCTGGGCCCGGAGGGAATCGCGCCCGATGAAGTTCCCCTTGTCGAGCTTGGTGATCCACCCCAGCCCCGACTCGAGGGCGGTGTAGCGCAGACCGAACTCGTTGCCGTAGAGGCCATACCCCATCTCGAGGCGGAGGGTATCGCGCGAGCCGAGTCCCGCAGGCCGAAGTCCGCGAGGGGTCCCCACCTCCATGATCGCCTTCCAGACCGGCACGGCCCCGTCGGCCGGAAGGTAGAGCTCGAAGCCGTCTTCTCCGGTGTAGCCGGTCGCGCTGATGACGGCGTCGATGCCGGCCACCGACCCGTCGGTGAAGTGGTAGTACCCGATGGCGTCGAGGTCGGTGTCGGTCAGCTCGCGCAGGATCGCCCGCGCTTCGGGCCCCTGGAGCGCGAGGATCGAGCTCTCGTCGGAGCGATCGACGATCTCGACGTCGTACTCGTGGGAATGGCGCGAGACCCAGTCGAAGACGCGGTTGCGGTTGGCGGCATTGGCCACCATGACCCACCGGTCCTCGAAGCGGTAGACGAGGAGGTCGTCCAGGACGCACCCCGCCTGGTCGACCAGGGCGGTGTACTGCGCCTGCCCCACGGCCACACGGGCCGCGTCATTGATCGTCACCCACTGGACGAGTTCGAGGGCGTCGGGCCCCGAGATCTCGATCTGACCCATGTGGCTGACGTCGAAGAGGCCCGCGGCGTCGCGGACGGCGCGGTGTTCGATGGTGATCCCCGTCGGGTACTGGATCGGCATCTCGTAGCCGCCGAAGGGGACCATCCTGGCGCGGAGGGCGACGTGTTCGGCGTGGAGCGGTGTGCGCTGGAGGGACTCGGACTCGGTCATGGCAGGGGCTCGGGAAAGAAGACGACGGTTCGGCGGGGGGCGAGGCGGGCGGTCAGCCGGCCGGGGCGAGGAGCGAGAGGAGGAGCGCCTTCTGGGCGTGCAGGCGGTTTTCGGCCTCCTGGAAGACACGGGACCGGGGGCCGTCGATGACGTCGGCTGTCACCTCTTCGCCCCGGTGGGCCGGAAGGCAGTGCAGGAAGATGGCGTCGGGGGCGGCGCGGTCCATCATCCGGGTATCGACCCGGTAGCCTGCGAAGGCCGCTGCCCGTGCTGCCG
>CAYORZ010000070.1:0-7971 GCA_964406485.1 uncultured Gemmatimonadaceae bacterium
CCGGTACCCTCCCCGTCGTGGGGGGGGTGGGGGGCGGGGCCGACCCGGTCGACGCCGAGCAGAACGGCTTCCGCTTCGACGACTACACGTCCGAGGCGCTCGACGCGGCCCTCCACCGGGCTGTCGAGCGCCACGCCGACCGCCCCCGGTGGGACGCGATGATGCGCGCCGCCATGCGGCGCGACTTCAGCTGGCCGGTGCGGGTCAGGGAGTACGACGCCGTCTACCGGCGCGCGCTCGAGCGGGTTCGCTGAGCCGGGGCGCCTTCGCCGGAGTACCGCCGGGGCGCACCGGCGTCAGAAGCGCACCCCGACCCTCAGTGCCAGCGGGGTTTCGCCGGACGAGATCCGTTCCGCCGTGACTTCGCCGAAGAGGTCGATACCGGCGAGGCCGAGGCGGAGTCCCAGACCGAGAAGCCCCTGGCGACGCGCGCCGTCGGAGGTGGGGACGCCGTCGCGGAGCCCCACCCCCACGAGAAGGTACGGACGGAGGAGCGGCGCGGGGAATTCGACGGAGGCGTGGAGTGCCCCCGCCCGGCCGTGGCAGCGGTCGGCGCTCTCCGGGCAGGGCACCTCGTAGCGGTCGGCGACGACCACCACCGCGATCGGGCCGAAATCGAGTCCGCCGCGGACTCCGAAGCCCGTCCCCCCGCCCGCGGCGGTCGGCATGCGCACGTGGTGCACGCCGGCCACCCACTGGGCCGGGAGGGGCGTGGCGCCGAGCACGACGAGGAGCGCTGCCGCGAAGGCTGCCCCCACGCCCCGGCGCATCGCGTCATTCCTCGTCGTCGAGGACTTCGATGCGGTCTTCGGCGTTGGGCACGACACAGAGGAACTCGAAAGGGACGTCGCCTTCGGCGCGGTACCAGTGCGGCACGCCCGCCGGGATGTACAGGACGTCGTCGGCCGAGACCCGGTGCCGCTCGTCGCCGATTCCCACCACCGCCTGCCCCCGCAGCACGTACTGCTGGTGCTCCACGCGGTTCGTGTGGCGGGGCATCCCCCCGCCGGGCTGCATGATGAAGCGGCGGAGGGCGAAGTTGGGCGCGGTGTCGGGGCCGATGAGAACCTGCCGTTCGGTACCCGTCCCGGTCGAGACGGGGTCGCGAGGGAGGTCGGCAGCGTGTCGAACAGGCATGGGGTCCTCCGGAGGGAGAGCGGGGGTGCGGAGTCAGCGCGGCCGCAGGGTCGCCACTACCGGAAGATGGTCGGAGCCCACATCGTCGGCCACCCGCACGTCGACCACCCGCCAGAAGGAATCCAGGAGCACGTGGTCGATCCGGGCCCGGATCCACCCGTTGGGGCGCGTGCCCCCGAGTCCGCGTCCGCGGGCGTTGAAGGCGTTCGTCCAGTCGCCCCAGGCGGCGCGATAGATCCGGCTCTCCGGGGGGGTGTTGAAGTCGCCGGCCACGATGTGCGGACCGGCGAGGGTGTCGACCCACCGCCGCGCCTCCCGCAACTCGATGCTGCGCAGGAGTGACTTCTGGCGGAGGGGGCCGATCGCCTCGCTCAGCTGTCCCTGGCTCACCAGTTCCAGCCCCTGCCGCTGCGTCTCGAGGTGGAGGTTGGTGACCGTGATCGTCGTGTCGTCCCACCCCAGCCGGTAGCTCCAGACCAGCCCGGCGCCGCCGGCGAAGCGGAAGGCGTCGCGCCCCATCTGCTTCGCTTCGCGCAATTCGAGGCGGGTGACCAGGCAGAGTCCGGTCGCCGCGTGGACATCGACCGGAGAGTGCGCCCCCTCGAGGGCGAGGATCTGGTCGCGGAGCGGCCCGCCGCACTCCTGGAAGAGGACGACGTCGGCGTCCCACGCGGCGAGAAGCGCGGGAAGCGCCGGAAGTTCGTCCCCCCCCTGGGCGTTGAGCGACGCGACGGTGAGGGTCGGTCCCGAGCCGGCAGGGAGGAGGGCGCGCAGCCCCGTTCGCAGCCCGACCAACGGGCCCGCTCCCACGAGAAGCGTGAGCGCGAGCAGCGGAAGCAGGCCGCGGTCGCGCACGACGGCCCAGGGCAGGAGGACCACCGCCGGAACGAGCAGGACCCACCGCGGGCCGAAGAGGAGGATCGTCGCGGGCCACCAGAGATCGGCGTAGCCCCAGAGGAGGAGCGTGGCCAGCACCACCACCACGATCCACCCGATCGCCCCCCGGTGCATCAGCCGGTCGAGGGGGCCGTCGCTCGGGGGCCGCAGGAGGTCCCGGGCCCGGGCGAGAACCCTCCGCCACCGCCAGGGATCGACCGCCGCCCCGCAGCGCGGACAGCGCGCCGCCGCGAAGAAGCGTCGCCCGCCGGCGAGCCGGACGCGGTGGCGGCCGCCCGAACAGACAACGATGGAGGAGCCGTGGCGCATGGGGGCGGGGCGGGATCCGTCTCGTCCGGCGGCGGGGCCGGCGGCGGAGAGCCCGCGCTCAGGGGGTGGTGAGTCGGGTCAGGAGGACCGCCGCCCGCTTCGCCGCCCGCTCGAGGGAGCGGAGGTTGACGGTCTCCTCCACGGTGTGCGACCCGCTCCCGTCGGGGCCGAGGCCGTCGAGGGATGCCTCCACGAGCGAGGCGACGAACGAGATGTCGGCTGCCCCTCGCTGGCCCGGATCGAAGGCGATCACCGGGCCCTCGCCCAGGTCGACGCTCACCTCGCCGAGCAGACCGAGGAGCGCCTCGTTGGCCGGGGTGGGGGGCATCGAGGGGTATCCGTCGCCGAAGACGATGCGCGAGGACGTGTGCGGGTGGGACTCCGAAACGATCCGTTGCATCGCAGCGCGGGTGCGCTCGAGCTGTTCGTCGGTGATCGTGCGGATGTCGCCGGTGACGATGGCGACCGGCGGGACGACGTTCGTCTTGCCGAAGGCGCTGCCGCGGGCGGTGACCGGATCCCACGCTGCCTCCGTCCCCCCCACGATGGTCGCGGCGTTGAAGGTGAGGTTCTCTTCACCCCTCAGCTCGGTGTGGAAGGCGTCGAGGATCCGGGCCGCCTCGTAGATCGCTCCCGATCCGACCCCGGAGCCGAACACTCCCGACGAGTGGGCGGTGCGTGCCTCGACCTCGAGGGTCCAGTTGCTCGACGAGCGCCGCGCAATCACCCCGTACCCCGGTGTGCCTCCCTCGAAGCCGAGCGCGATGTCGGCCGCCTCGCCGGCCTCGATGAGCGCCCGCCGGGCTTCGGCAATGGGGTGGCCCACCCGCTCCTCGTCGCCGGTCATGACCACGGTGATGGTGGTCCCGTCGAGCACCCCCGCGTCGTGCATCGCCGCCAGCGCCGACCAGATCACCACATCGCCGCCCTTCATGTCGGCCGCCCCCGGTCCCCGCGCGATCGAGTCGTTCAACCGCTCCCACCGCTGGAAGGGAGAGTCCTCTTCGAAGACGGTGTCGAGGTGCCCGATGAGGAGAATGTGCGGCCCCCGGTCACCGACGCGCCGGGCGACGAGGTGTCCCCCCCGATCCTCGATGGCCGGCTGGACGTAGGCCACATCGAAGCCCAACGCCTCGAAGTGGGGGGCGAGCGCGTCGTGCACCGCGCGCTGTCCGGCGACGTTCAGCGTCCCGCTGTTGATCTCGACCAGGCGCTCGAGGAGCTCGACCGCCTCGCCCTGGCGCGCCTCGACGGCCTCGACGATCCGCGTCTCGGTCGGGGTCAGCTGACCCGAGACAGGAAGGGCGGACCACCCGGCTCCGAGGGCGATGAGAAGGGCGCAGAGGGGCTTCACGGGACTCCGCAGGTGGAGGGGAGGGCGAGCGCGCGGCGGCACGCGACGATGCATTCACGCTACGTCGCTCGGGGGCGCATCTCAAGCCGGGCAGACGGCGACCCGGCTGTCGCGCCGCCCTTCGCTCGCCGTACGCCCCCCCCTTGCAGCCGAGGTGCAGGATCTCTTCAGGGGGGCTACCTTCGTCCCCCATGGCACCCCCCTCCCCCCCGGACGTCATCCCGGTCATCGCCGCCGTCATCGAGCGGGATGGCCGTTTTCTGGTGGGGCGCCGGCCCCGGAACAAGCGCCACGGCGGCTTGTGGGAGTTCCCCGGCGGGAAGGTCGAGAAGGGCGAAAGCTGGGCCGCGGCAGCGGCGCGGGAACTCCACGAAGAGCTGGGGCTCCGGCTCCGGACGCTGGGGCAGATCCTCTTCGAGCAGGTCGACCCCGGCTCGCCCTTCCGGATCCACTTCATCGAGGTCGTCGCCGAAGGCGAGCCCCGCCCCCTCGAACACATCGACCTGGGGTGGTTCGCCCTCGACGCGTTGCGGCGCCTCGCCCTCGCTCCCTCCGACGCTCGCTTCGTGGAGGCGATGCAGAGGAATCTTCTTCACCCTTCTTCCCCAGACTGATGAACCGTCTCGCCCGTACCCTCACCTACCTTGTCGTGGCCGTCGTCGTGGTCGTCGGCGGTGGCTACCTCTGGGCGTCGCGCATGGCCGCGGCGACCCTCGCCCGCTCGATCGACACGCATGCGGTCGACTTCCCGATCCCCTGGCCCGTCGAGGACGACGGCGAGACCGTCGACGCCCGCCAGGCGGCGATTGCGCGGGGGGAGCGCCTACTCGAGGCCCGCTACCTTTGCGGGGACTGCCACGGGGAGGACTTCGGCGGAGGCGTGATGATCGACGCCATGCCGATGGCCCAGGCCTTCGGACCCAACCTGACGCTGGGCGAGGGGAGTGTGACCCGGGACTACACACCGGCCGACTGGGACCGGGCGGTGCGGCACGGGGTGGGACGGGACGGCCGCCCTCTCGTGATGCCGGCGGTGGAGTACCGCAGCATGTCCGACCAGGAGTTGAGTGATATCGTGACCTACATCCGCTCGCTCCCCTCCGTCGACCGCGAGGTCGTCGGCTTCCGCACGGGGCCGGTCGGAAAGGTGCTCGTGGCCACCGGGGCCTTCGGCTTCTCGGCCGACCTCTTCACCCACTTCGACGACCACCGGGCGGAGCCGCCCCCCGAGGGGGCCACCGTGGAATACGGCGCCCATGTCGCGGCCACCTGCGTCGGATGCCACCAGGTCGACTACCGGGGCGGGAAGTACCCCGGCGAGCCGGGGTGGCCCGATGCCCCCGACCTGACGCGGGCCGGAGTGATGGCCAACTGGAGTCTGGAGGACTTCGTGCGGCTGATGCGCGAGGGAACGCGCCCCGACGGAACGTCGGTGGTCGACCCGATGACCTTCATCCTGGCCGCCGGCCAGGCGATGTCCGAGACGGAGCTCGAGGCGGTCTACCTCTTCCTGCAGTCGCTTCCGGGCTCCGAGCCGGCCGGCTGACCGCCACGCCCAGGCGGCTTCGTCACACTGCACCGGCGCCGATCGTTTCCAGTGCATGAAACGTTCCCTGGCAGGATCGGCGCTGGTGGGGTGGCTCGCGGCCACCGCGGGGGGGTGCACGACGGAAGGCATCCACCTCGCGGGGCCCGAGCAGTTCGACGACGTGGTCCTCGAGGTGCGGATCACCGGCGGGGTGGTGGGGGTGGAGCACGAGTTGCGCGTCGCGGGAAGCAACCGGGTGGTGGAGGGTGACGCTGCCCCCCTCACCCTCGGCCCGCTCCAGTGGGCATCGCTGATCGACGAGGTCGAGAGGGCGGGCCTGCCCCACCTGGGGGCGCAGGATTTCGGGGCCGGCTGCTGCGACTTCTTCCACTACGAGATCGGCTACCACGACGAATCCGGGAGGGCCGAGGTCCGGGGCGACGCCACCACCCTCCTGCCCCCGATCGCCGCAGTGGCCGCGCGGCTGCACGCCCTCGTCGACGGGACCGTGCTGGCCCTGGTGGAGGGGGGCGCGCTCCCTTCCCCGGGGCCCTTCCGCTCCCTGGGCGTCGAACACGTCGAGCAGTCGGGACACCTCGTCGTGGTGACCCTCCGCACCCCGGGGGAGTGCGCGCCGCATGCGGTCGACCTCGTCTTCGACGGGGAGTGGCAGGAATCGTCGCCGATCCGGACTTCGGCGCACCTCGTGCCCACGGACCGGGGCCATTCCTGTCGGGCCGTCGCGGAAGAGGTCCGGCGCTTCGACCTGCGCGACGTCTTCGCGGTGTACCGGAGCCGCTACCCCACCGACCCGCCGGGTACGCCGATCGCGGTGACGGTGCGGGCGCCGGACGGAACCGCCCACCCCCTCACCCTCACCGTCCCCTGACGGAGGGCCCCCACCCCCGGGGGGCCGCTACCCCCTTCCGCCCACCCGGTCGGCGGCGTCGGCCGCCACCGCGCTGCGCAGCCACTTCCGCCGTCCGCGCGGGATGTGGTCCTTCAGGCGGCCGTCGCGCACGAAGCCCCACCCCACCACGTGATTCCCCGAGGGGGTGGCGAGCCCGAGGGCCCGGTGGCCGCGCTCGACGCCGGGGACCTCGGTAAGGCGCCCGTCGAGGAGTCCCCGCCAGGTGGCGGGGTCGAGGTCCAGACGGTTGCGGGTCACCCGTCCGTCGAGCCACTGCAGGAGGTCGTTGGTGGGGCGCGGGGGTCCGTCGCCGGAGAGGTCGACGGCCCGGAGTCCCAGTGCCACCATCCGCCACTGCCCGCCCTCCTCCCACGCGTCGACCGGCCAGCCGTCGAGGGCGTGGAGCCAGAGGTTGGAGCCCCGCCGCATCCAGCCGTGGTCCCGGAAGGCATCGGGCGCGACCCCGTAGTGCTCGCCGAGGATTCGGGTAGCTGCGGCCACCTCGTCTTCGACCGGAGGGAGGGGCGCGTCGCCCGGGTAGACATCGGGCACCGGCGACCACCCGTGGACCTCGCCTTCGCCCGCCTTCCGGAGACGGCAGAGAAAGAGTCCCCCGGAATCGAGGTGGTGCGGGTAGACGCGGGCGGCGTGGCGGAGGCACCCGTCGTACTCCCCCCCCGCCCACGCCGTCACCCCCGGGGCGTGCGGAAGGGTGAGGCCGAGCGGCTCCACCTCGACCGGCGCGTCGGCGAGCACCCGCGAGACCACACCCTCGTTTTCTTCGGGACCGAAAGTGCACGTCACGTACAGCACGACGCCGCCGGGGCGTGTGAGGTCGATGGCTCGCCGGAGGAGGGCCTCCTGCGTGCGGGTGATCTTGTGGATGAAGCCGCGGGAGCGGGGCGGAACCTTCCCTCCCTTGCGGCGGGCGGCCCCGAGCGCCGAGCAGGGGACGTCGACCATGACCCGGTCGAAGGTGGCCCCCTCGGGGAACTCCCGGCCGTCGCCCGAGATCACCATCACGTTGCGGGTCCCGAGACGGTAGATGTTGCCCAGAAGCGCCCGGATCCTCCCCTCGTTGACCTCGCCGGCCACGACCGTCCCCCTCCCCTCCATCGACTCGGCCAGGTGGAGGGTCTTCCCCCCCGGGGCGGCGCAGAGGTCGAGCACACGCTCTCCGGGACGGGCCCCCAGGAGGTCGGCGGCGATGCCGGTCGACGTCTGCTGGATGTAGAACCACCCCGCCCAGTGTGCGAAGGTATCGGCAACGTTGCGGGGCCCCGACACGATCCGGAGGAACCACGGCTGCCCGTCGACCCCCTCGACCGCGAAGCCTTCCGCCTCGAGAGCCGCCCGCACCGCCGCGACGGTCGTGCGGAGGCGGTTGACCCGCAGCGTCGTGGGCTCGCGGCGGCCCATCGCCTCGAGCAGCGGCTCCCACTCCTCACCGATGACCTCCCGGTAGGGGGCGAGGGCCCGGGCCGCAGGGAGCGCTCCCTTCCGCGCGGCGCTCACGGGCTTCCCCACGCCGGGAAGATCTCGGTGAGCCCGCCGGCGATGAATTCGACGGCCACGGCAGCGAGGATCAGTCCCATGAAGCGGGTCGCCACATTCATTCCGGTCTGGCCGAGCGCCCGCGTGAGGGGTCCCGCGGCGCGGAGGACCAGCCAGATCGTGAGGCAGACGGTGAAGGTGGCCCCGAGGGCGATCGCGTGCGACCCGGCGCCGCTGGTTCGCGCGGCGGTCAGGATCATCACGCTGATCGAGCCCGGCCCGGCGAGGAGGGGCATGGCCAGGGGAACCACGGCCAGATTCTCGCGCTGCGGCGCGGCTTCC
>CAYORZ010000071.1:0-7932 GCA_964406485.1 uncultured Gemmatimonadaceae bacterium
TCGGCATGGAACGAGACGGCCTCGTCATCCAGCGCGAGACCCGGCGGGACACGGGGGGGAAGCCCGCGGCGGTGTACGCCCTGTCGCCGGACGCCGACGAGCTGTTTCCCAAGGCCTACGCCTTCGTCCTGGAAGGCATCCTGTCGGTGCTCGACGAGCGCGAGGGTCCGGCGCGGGTTCGCGAGACGCTGGCGGAGGTGGGCGCCCGCGCCGCCGTGCCCGCGGACGGCCCGGAGGAGGCCCGCGTCCGCGCCGCCGCCGATCTGCTACGTTCCCTCGGCGGCACCGTCGAGGTGCGGCGAGAGCCCGGCCGCTGGACGCTCCGGGGGTTTTCCTGTCCGCTGTCGGCCGTGACCGCTCGGGATGCCCGCGTCTGCGGCCTCGCCGAGGCCCTCGTCCAGCGCACGACCGGCGGCACCGTTGTCGAGGTCTGCCAGCGAGGGGACCGCTCGCGCTGTGCCTTCGAGATCTCGTTCCCCGATGCGCCGAAGGGTGACTGAGCCCCGGAAACGGTGCATGATGCGCGTGCGCTCGCGATCAACCCACCGGATTCCCATGGCTCGAGAGACGACATGACGGCACACGAGAAGATCAACTACGTCGAGTATCCCGCCCGCGACCTGGAGCAGACGAAGCGCTTCTTTCGAGAAGCGTTCGGATGGGACTTCGAGGACTACGGCCCCGACTACGCGGCCTTTTCGGGAAGAGGGCTCGATGGCGGCTTCTTCCGGTCGGAACTGGCTGCCCGCACGGACCAGGGCAGTGCCCTCATCGTCTTCTACAGCGAGCACCTCGAGGAGACGCTCGCCAGGGTCACCGCCGCCGGGGGTCAGGTCGTCAGGCCCATCTTCCCGTTTCCCGGGGGCCGCAGGTTCCACTTCACCGAGCCGAGCGGCAACGAGTTCGCCGTCTGGTCGGATCCCGAATAGCCACTCATCACGGGACGGCGTCCCCCCCGGGTTGCGGTGACGGAGCGAGGATTGCAGTTCTCATGGATGAGCGACGACGCGGAGGGGGCCCACGAAATGATGGATCGGCGAGGATTCCTGGCGCTCTCCGGAGCGCTCGTCCTGGGGAGTCACCTGAAGCCGCGGCCGCGGCGGGGGAGTGGAGCGGAGATGTACGGACGGATCGCACGGATCATCGCCGTGGATGGCGCGCGCGCGGAACTGGCGGCGGTGCTGCTGGAGGGCAGCGGCGACATGCCGGGCTGCCTGAGCTACATCGTCGCGACCGACACCGCCGACGGGAACGCGCTCTGGGTAACCGAGGTCTGGGAGAGCGAGGCCGACCATCGCGCCTCGCTCTCGCTGCCGTCCGTGCAGGCGGCAATCCAGCGCGGGCGCCCGCTGATCGCCGGCTTCGGGGAGGCCCACGTCACGGCACCGCTGGCCGGGCACGGTCTGGCCGACCCGAACGAGTCCCCCCCGGCGCCGGGCGCGGACTGAACCACGGTGAAGAGGGGGTCACCGGGATGGGTGCCCGCCTCGGGTGCTGCGGTGGCTTGATCGCCCGTGCTGCTACAGTTCCTCTGCCTCGAACGCGATTCCGAGATGCTCCAGGAGCCGATTCTCGATCTCCAGCCGAAGCGCTTCGTCCGTCAGGATCCCGATCCGTTCGAGCAGGCGGAGCTTCGAGGTCGTCCGGATCTGGTGGGGCATGACGATGCTCCCGAATCCAGTCCCGACGACGTCGGCAGAAAGAAGGACCTCGAAGTCGTAGACCCGCCTCTGCCTGCCCTCACGCTTCGTCAGCGGGACCACGGTGACGACCTCGAAATGAGAGTTGAAGCCGTCATTGGATAGGACCAGTGCCGGCCGTCGAGCGCCGCCCTGCTCGCTTCCGACTCGCGGTTCGAGATCCACCCAGTAGATCTCCCAACGGGCGTATCGGAAGCCGTGGTTGGCGGCGACCTGGAGCGGCGTCGCGCTGCTCGTGCGGCTTCCGTCGCCCAGCGCTCCGGTGCCCCCCAATCCCCAGCACCAACCCGAACCATCGGCCGCGACCGCGCAGGTGTGCACGTCGCTCGCCTCGATGGTCACGAATTTCCGACCGGCAGGTGCGGCGACCGGGCCGTGATGCCGATCCGGTCCGTTCCGGGAGCCACGTTCAGCCTGATGTCGTGCGGGTCCAGCCC
Organism: uncultured Gemmatimonadaceae bacterium; assembly: GCA_964406485.1. Classification (GTDB taxonomy): domain Bacteria; phylum Gemmatimonadota; class Gemmatimonadetes; order Longimicrobiales; family Gaopeijiaceae; genus Gaopeijia. Next base: position 2,138 of record CAYORZ010000071.1, read on the forward strand.
GAAACCGCGCTCGAGCCGAATTTGCCAACTTGATCCTGGGGGAGCAAGGAGACCTCCCACCTTGTCCGGGCCTCCGGTCACGCTTCTCGGGCCCGGTCAGCCCCGCCTCGTGTACACGGATCCCCGAGCCCGACGTGCCCGTTGCCAGGAGCTTCGCCGTCGCGGCGCACCCACGAGCCGGAACCATGCGCTGGCTCAGGATGCCGGTCTGGCCCACGGCTTCAGGGAACGGTACCGGATTGTCCGCCGGAACGAGCAGGAGGATACCACTCTGGTCGATGGCCCTACCGGTGGGAACCGGTAGGGCCATGGAGGCGGCGGGAGTACCGCCACGGCGCTGCGCGCCGCGGGCGTTGCCTCGTCCGTCAGCAGGCAGGACAGGCACTGGCTGCACCGGTCCTCGGCCCGAACCTCGCTCCCGGCCTTCTCGCTCGCGCTCGAATCCCGGCGGGTTCGCCTCCCACCGGCTCCACGGCACGAACGAAAATGGCCCTACCGGTGGGAACCGGTAGGGCCATGGAGGCGGCGGGAGTCGAACCCGCGTCCGCGAAAGGATCCGTCCGAGCTTCTACGTGCGTAGAGCGCTGTGGATCTTGCTGTGGGCGGCCAGCGAACAACCGCACCCCAGCCAGTCGTCGTTTTTCTCACCGCCGATGGGACGACACCACCGGCAAGCCAGCCCGACTCATCGTCGTCTGCAGGAGCCGCCTCGGGCGGGCAACTCAGGAGACGGGCACGTAAGGGTTACTTACGCAGCCAGCGCCATGTTGTGGTTGGCAGCTATAGGTTTCCCGAGGATTCGCGAGGTTCGGGACCTCGGCACGCTACTCGACCTTCACCAGACACGTCGAAGCCGTGACGCCCCCGGCACTGCTTCCTACCCGCCGCCCCCCCGAGGGGTCCACCCGTCCCCGAAAGTGTCGATTCAGACCGGGACCGGAGTCGCGCGAGCGTCGAACACACCGGCGGCGATGTCGTCGTCCAGGGGGCGATCGGCCCACCCCCGGGCGCGGGCCTCGTCGAGGTAGCGCTCGAGGTGGGCTTCCATCTCGGCGAGCGTCTCGACGTGGAAGAGTTCCTGCCGGAGTGCCTTGCCGTTGGGGAGTCCCCTGGTATACCACCCGAGGTGCTTGCGGAACTCGCGCACCGCGCGCGGCCGGCCTGCGTCGAAGGCGACCGCGTTGCGGGCGTGCTCGAGACAGATCTGGAAACGCTGCTCGACCGTGGGTTCGGGGACTGCGGGAGCGCCGTCGAGGGCGGCCCGGGCCTGACGGAAGATCCAGGGGTCGCCGTGGCTGCCGCGGGCGATCATGATGCCCGCGCAGCCGGTCTCGTCGCGCATGCGGCGCGCGTCGTTGCCCGTGCGCACGTCGCCATTGCCGACGACCGGCACGTCGAGGGCATCGACCACGGCGGCGATCTCGCTCCACTGCGCCTCGCCCGAATACATGTCGGCGCGCGTGCGCGGGTGGAGCGTGACGACCTGGGCGCCCGCATCCTGGCAGCGCAGCGCGATGGTGACGGGATCGCGGCTCGCCGCGTCGAATCCGCTCCGGATCTTGGCCGTGACGGGGAGGGGGGTAGCCCGGTCGACGGCACGGATGATCCGCTCCACCAGCTCCAGGTCCCGCAGGCAGCCGCTTCCTCCGTTGCGCTTCACGATCTTCTTCACCGGACATCCGAAATTGATGTCGACGAAGTCGGGGGCGAAGGCGTCGGTCACGAAGGCGGCGGCCTCGGCCATCGCGGCCGGGTCGGCGCCGAAGATCTGCACCCCGATCGGCCGCTCCTCGTCGTCGAAGCGAAGGTAGTCGAGCGTGCGCTCATTTCCGCGTACGATCCCCTCGGCGCTCACGAACTCCGACACCACGACGTCGGCCCCGAACCGCCGACAGAGCCGGCGGAAGGGCGACTCGCTCACCCCGGCCTGGGGGGCCAGGAAAAGCGGGGTGCGGGGACCATCGAAGAGGGTGAGGTATCGGGAGCGCATGCTCGAAGCTACTCTGGAGTGCGACAGGGGTGAAGCCTCGGCCGGCGCCTCGGCTTCATCCGCAGGTGGGGAATCGATTAGACTACGGACCCCTCTCTTCACCCGAATCCGGATCCCTCGGAGTTCGACATGCGATTGAAGGACTTCTTCACGATCGGCAGCGTGCGTCTCGACCTCGTCTCGACCTCGAAGGACGACCTCCTCGACGAACTCGTGGGGTTGCTCGATCTCGACGAGAAGTCCAGCTCGGTCCTCGTGAAGACGCTGAAGCGGCGGGAGAGCCTGGGGAGCACCGGGATCGGAAAGGGGATCGCGATCCCGCACTGCCGATCGCTCGTCGTGAACCGGCTCCGCATCGCCTACGGACGGAAGCCGGGCGGGGTCGATTTCAACTCGATCGACGGACAGCCGGTGCACAACCTCTTCCTGATCGTCGCACCGCCCCTCGAGGTCTCGAACCAGTACCTGCCGGTGCTGGGAAAGATCGCCCAGTTCGCCAAGGACCCCGCGGTGCCGGCCCGCCTGGCCGCCGTCGAGACGCCCGAGGAGTTCCTCGCCCTTCTCGATGAGCGCGCCCCGTAACGAGGCGCGTGAGGACGCGGGCGCGACGAGGCCGCCGGCGCTACTTGGTGACGAACATCCGCATGATCGCGGATCGTCCGTTGACGGTGATCTGGCACCAGTAGGGCCCTGACGCGACCGGCCGGCCGGAAGCGTCGCGGCCGTCCCAGAAGGCCTCATGTTCGCCGGGGCGGGTGTACTCCAGTTCCACCAGCGGAAGTCCGTCGCCGCTGGGATGGTTGCGCGCCACCGGCGAGGCCACCGGCTGCTTGAGCAGGTTGTAGATCCGGATCGACACGACGACCGGACGTCCGTCTTCGAACAACCGCTCCGAGAGCACGAAGGGAATCGTGGTCTCCGGGTTGAACGGGTTCGGATAATTGGGTTTGAGCTCGAAGTCCTGCTGACCAGACGACCCGCCGCCCACCTCCTGGGCGGAAGCGGGAACGAAGGCGAAGCCGAGCATGGCAAGGAAGACGATCGAGACGCCGACAAAGCGTCTCATCAGTGCCTCCGCACAATCGCAATCTGTGCTGTAGCCGTGGTTCGGAAGAATTCTCTCCTGTTCATCATCCCGTGGGATACCTGCGGACCGCATTCGCATGGTAGGTCCGGATCCCGGCCGGGGTCAAGCACTTTCGTGCACCCTGTGGGACCCCCCTTGTACCACGAAAGGTTGCCTGCGGGTTCCCTCTTCAGGGCGACAGGGGGACGGTCCGCTCCCCCCCGGCGTCGCGGATCGTGACGCCGGTGCGGTCCAGCCAGGCGAGGATCGGCAGAAGGTGGCGGCGGGTGACGGGGAGCGCCTCACGGAAGTCGGCAGGTCCGAGTCCCTCCCTCCCCCCGAGACGGCGCCGGACCTCGGCGACGGCCTTTCGCGCGGCGGTCCCCTCGAGGTAGAGGGTGTGGTCGAGTTCCACGAGTGCGCCCCGGCGGACCAGTTCCTCGACCAGCGCCCCGAGGGCGGGGTCGGCACGGAAGTGCTCCGGCCACTCCTCGACGAAGGGGGGGGCGAGTCCCCCTTCGCGCACGAGCGTCAGGACGTCGTCACGCAGCCGCTGGCGGGCCTCGTCGAGGCGCACCTGGAAGCCGGCGCGCCGCGCCCGCCCCGCGTCCACCTCGAGGACTCCCGTGGCGGCGAGTTCGTCGAGGAGGAGGTCGGCCACCCCCTCGGCGGCGTCAGGCGAGATGCGGGCGCGCAGCATCTCGACCCCGACGCCGGGACTCCACGGCTGGTCGGCGTGGGCGCGCTCGACGGCCGCCACCATCTCGGCCGCGAGGGCTTCGGCCACCGCGCCGGCCACCACTCGCCCCCGGGGCGTCGTGCGCGCCCCCCCCTCGGCCAGGGTGGCCAGGGCGGCGGTGACCTCATCCGGCGGCAGCCCCGTCTGCACCGGGAGCGCCGCCGTCTGCACCCCCGCCGTCCCGGCCCGCTCCAGCACCGCGGCCACGCGCTCGGCCGGAGGGGCGTCCGGGTCCACGTCGAGGCGGAGCGCCCCCGGCTCACTCCCCCGCCCCCGGCGCGGGGCCGCCGGCTCGATCACCCGGATCCCCGCGATCGTGGTCACCGGCGAGTAGGAGCGGATCACCCCCCGCTCACCCCCCCGGGTCACGAGCGGAGTCTCGAGGCGAAGCTGCCCCCAGCCGCTTTCTCCCTCGCCGATCTCTCCCGCGCCGAAGAGGACGCAGCGGGCCATGACCTCGGCCGTCCCGAGATGGACCCGCACACGCTGATTGTGCGTGAGGGTCCACCCCCGGCCGGCGAGCACCCGGAAGGCGACCGTGATGCGGTGTGTGGCTTCCCACCCCTCGCCGCCGACCACCCGGAGTCCCCGGGTCACCGTGGGGGGCTGGATCGCCTCGCCGGTGAGGGCCACCGCCGTGCGGCTCCCCGGACCGGCCCCCTCGACGTCGCGCCCGTGGATCTGGACGCCCCGCACACGGGCCTTCATCTCGCCGGGGAGGATCGTCACCCGGTCCCCCACCGCGATGCGCCCGGAAAGGAGGGTGCCGGTGACCACGGTCCCCGTGCCGCGCACGGTGAACACCCGGTCGATGGGGAGGTCGGCCAGATCGTCGTCGCGCCGCCGGGCGGCCCGCCGGCCTTCGTCGAGGAGCCGCTGGCGCAGGGCCTCCACCCCCTCGCCACTTCGGGCCGAGACGCGCAGGACCATGGCGTCGCGCCACCCCTCGTCCTCGACCAGTTCGAGCCAGTCGGGATCGGCGAGGTCGATCCTGGTGAGGGCAACGACGAGCCGCCGCACCCCGAGCAGCGAGAGGATCGCGAGGTGTTCGCGCGTCTGGGGCATCACCCCCTCGTCGCCCGCGACGACGAGGAGCGCGACGTCCATCCCGGTAGCGCCGGCCAGCATGTTGCGCACGAAGCCCTCATGGCCCGGGACGTCGACCACGCCGAGGCGGACGCCGTCTCCGGCGAGTTCGGCAAACCCCAGGTCGATCGAGATGCCGCGGTCCTTCTCTTCCTGCAGGCGGTCGGTGTCGACTCCGGTCAGCGCGGCCACCAGGGTGGTCTTTCCGTGGTCGATGTGGCCGGCGGTCCCGAGGATCGCGGTGCGGGGCTCAGGGGTCATCGGGGGGGAGGAGGGCTGCGAGGACCCGGAACGACGTCAGCTCGCGGGCGCCTGCGAGGTGGCGGGTGACGAAATCGGCGAGGAGTTGCAGGTGCGCGCGCGGCTTGCGCAGATCGGCGGGGACGGTGCCGGCGGCGAGGGCAGCAAGCTGCGCCCGGGCGATGGGTCCGAGACGGGGTCCCCCTCCCCCGCCCTCGGCCGGATCGGAGCAACGGGCGCAGCGCATTCCCCCCTCGTCGAGGTCGAAGCGGCCGACCTCGTCGGGGGCGAGCAGCTCGCCGCAGGCGATGCACCCCTCGAGAGCGGGGTGGTAGCCGAGGACGCTCGCCAGTCCCCACCCCCCCCGCAGCAGCAGGCCCGCGACAGCGTCGACGTCGGCATCGGTGAGCGCGTCGAGGGCGTCGGCCAGGGTGTCGTGCATGGCGGCGCTCTCGGCGTCGCCCCCATGCCGGAGCACGAGGTCAGCGAGGACGGAGGCGGCCGCGAGGCGGAGAGGGTGGCGGCCGAGGCCGCGCCGGGGGCGTTCGGCGCCGAACTCCTTGAAGGTATGGAGGTCGCGGGTGGAGCGGTGGTAGTAGGTGAGGCGGCCCCCGGTGAAGGTCGCGAGGTTGCTCCCCTTGCCGGAGCGCACGCCCCGGGCCATCACCCCGACG
>CAYORZ010000072.1:0-7929 GCA_964406485.1 uncultured Gemmatimonadaceae bacterium
GGACCACTCGTCGCCTTCGGTACACGGGATCGCCCCCTACTTCGAGGAGTGGGTACGGCAGATCCTCGACTCCCGCTTCGGCGACCAGGTGTACCGTGAGGGACTGCGCGTCTACACGACCCTCGACCTCGACATCCAGCGTGCGGCGGTCGAGGCGATGAACTGGGGGTGGCAGCGGATCGAGGCAACACCCGGTTACCGGCACCCGAAGTACGCCGACTTCGACACGGTACAGAGCTTCGAGGGGGCCGAAACGCCCTATCTGCAGGGAATGATGGTGGTCGTGGAACCACAGACCGGGCAGGTGAAAGCCCTGATCGGCGGGCGCGACTTCGATCACAGCAAGTTCGACCGCGCCCGCCTGGCTCGCCGTCAGTCGGGATCGGCCTTCAAGCCGTTCGTCTATGCCGCGGCGCTCTCGTCGGGGCTCCCGGCGTCGCATATCGTCTCCGATCAGCCGGTGGTCTACCCGCAGGTGAGCGGCGAGGACTGGCGCCCCTCGAACTTCGATCGGCAGTTCCGCGGTCCCATGACGATTCGCGAGGGGCTCCGCCGCTCGATCAACATGGTCGCGATCAAGCTGGGGTGGGAGGAGGTCGGCATCGAGACGGTGGCGCAGACGGCCCGCAGGATGGGCATCGTCAGCACGCCCATCGAGCGTTTCCCCTCTACCACGATCGGGGCGGTCGAGGTGATCCCGCTCGAGCTGGCCGAGGCCTACACCGCCTTCGCGACCCTGGGCACCAAGGTGCGCCCCTTCCCGATCCTGCGCGTGGAAGATGCCGATGGCGAGCTCCTCTGGGAGCCACAGCCCGAACGCACGCAGGTGCTCGACAGCCTGCCGGCTCGCCTCATGGTCGACCTCCTCGAAGACGCGGCCAACCGGGGAACGGGCGGCAACCTGCGCGCGATCGGCAACCTGCCGTACGAGGTCCCCGCCGCCGGAAAGACCGGCACGACCAATGACGGGACCAACACCTGGTTCATGGGCTTCACACCGAACCTCATGGCCGGGGTCTGGTTCGGGATGGACCGGCCCACGACCATCACCTCCAACGCCACAGGTGGGGGGTACGCGGCCCCGGTGTGGGGACGCTTCATGCGCCACGTCTACTACGGCATGGACGAGGCTGCCGACTCGACGGCGACGGCGGGGCGTTTCGACGACGGGGTGCTCCCGATCCCCGAGCCCTGGCCGATGCCCCCTCAGCTGACCACGCGCGAGGTCGACGGGCGGAGCGGCAAGCTGTGGTCCCGGTGGTGCTCCGACGCGGTCGATCCGGCCACCCTGGGTGACGACGCCCCGCCGCCGGTCATGCGCCGGTACACGGAGTACTACATTCCGGGTACCGAGCCGACCGAGGTGTGTGACGACACCCGTTCCAACCTTTTCCGGATCCCCGGGCTGGGCCCGCTGAGCCGGTTCGAGCGGGGAGGCGGGGGGGCGTGAGCCGGGCGCTCTTCCTCTTCCGTACGACGCAGATGGCGCTCTGGGCCGAAGAGGTGGCCGAGGAGTCCTCGCTCCCGGCGGAACTCGTTCCGGCCCCCCCGGGGAGCGACGCATTGTGCGACCTCGCCCTGCAGACCTTCGCCAGGTTGGGCGACGAGGTGGAAGAGGCCCTTGACGCCGCCGGGGTGGAATTCAGCAGGGTATCGCCGACCCCTCCCCCCTCCGCCTGACCCTGGCCCACCGAACCGCTCCAGGCCCAGGAGCGATCCGGCAGGCCAGGCGCAAGGCGTGACGCCGACGTCGACGGCTTCCTCGACGCCGGATCAGGTCGGACTAGCGGCCGAGGCGGGCGCGGGCTCCGTCGAGGGCGTCGTCGACCCGGCTGCGCACGTCGGCCGCGATGTCGTCGAAGCGGTCGCTCGCCGTGCTGCGGACGTCGACGGCCCGGCGCCGGAGCTTCTTGCGGGTCTTGCGCCCGCTCTGGGGAGCCGTGAGGAGGGCGACGCCCGCGCCGATGACGGCTCCGAGCATCAGCCCCGAGACGAAATTCATGACCTGAGTCGAGTGCTCGTCGTATTCCATGCTTCCATGCTCCAGCCGGGGGGAATCGTGGATCGGCCCCGGTGTCGGGCACCGGCGCCACCTCTATATTATATCGCTGCGGGGACCGCGTCCCCTACCCCGAGTGACGGACCGGAATCCGCCGGCCGAACCCGATCGCCGTGGAGATACGATGGAGTCGCCACCTCGAGAGGTATCGCTTCCTGCAGAAGCGTTCGACCACCTGCGCACCGCTGCCGCCCACTCCGACCGCGGCGGAGGCGTGGAGGCTCTCCACGCCGCCGGCTACGCGAGTGGCACAAGCCTCTACCGGCTGTTCACGCGCTCCCTCTCGGGAGCACCGGAGTCGGTCGGGGTGACCCCCTTCTTCGAGGGCCTCTCCGCCTGCTTCCGTACCCGGGGTTGGGGAACCCTCACGCACGAATCGCGCCACCCCGGCGTGGCTGTCCTCTCGAGTCCGGATTGGGCAGAGGCCGACGGGGCCGTCGAGAGGGCGGAGACCCCCGCCGGTTGTGCCTTCTCGACGGGCGTGCTCTCGTCTCTCCTCACCCGCGCGGCCGGGGCCCCGGTGGCTGTCCTCGAGACGAGCTGCCGGGGCAGAGGCGACGACCGATGCACCTTCGCCTTCGGCTCCGAAGCGACGATCCGCCAGCTCTACCGGACGCTGCTGGAGGGGGACTCGCTCGACGATGCCCTCGACGCTCTTCACCCGCGCCGAGAGGGGCACCACTGACCGTGCGCTGGATGGCGATCGACTACGGAGAGAAGCGCGTGGGTGTGGCCATCAGCGACCCCACCGCCACCCTGGCGACCCCCCTCGAAACGCTGCAGCGACGTCGTGGGCAGCGTCCTCCCCTCCGCGCCCTCGAAGAACTCGCCCGGGCCCATGACGTGGGAGGAGTGGTGGTGGGACTCCCTCTCACCTTCGAGGGAGCCGAAGACGAGTGGTGCGCCGAGATCCGGTCGGTGGGCGACGAGCTCGGGCGGCGCCTCGAGCTCCCCGTCGTCTATATCGACGAGCGCATGACGTCGGTCCAGGCCCAGGAAGCGATCCGGGGTTCGGGGCGCCGCCTCATGCAGCGACGAGAGCGGGGGCGGGTCGACGCTGCTGCTGCCGCCGTGATCCTCCAGCGCCACCTCGACGGGGAGGCTCCCCGGTGACGGCGCCCCGCCTCGCGGCCGGGCGGTTGCCCGGGCTCGCTCTCGTTGTCGCGCTGGGTTTCGGAGGACTCCTGAGCGCGTGCGGGCCCACTCCGGACGAGAGCGGCGAAGCAGTGGTCGTCGAAGTTCCGGTCGGGGCAGGGTTCGCACAGGTGGTCGACTCTCTCTCGGCTCGCGGCGTGGTCCGTTACCCGACGCTCTTCACGTTGTACGCGCGGTGGAAGGGCGCCGACCGGGAGGTACACTCGGGGTCCTACCGCTTCCTGCCGGGGGCACAGTGGAGCCGCATCCTCGCCGATCTCACCGCCGGGCGCGTGATCCTGCGGCAGGTGACGATCCCGGAGGGCTGGACCCTCCGCCAGATCCTGCCGCGGATTGCCGCGTTCACCGGCACCGACACGCTCGACTTGCGGGGCATCGTCGGCGACACTGCGGCGCATCACGCGTACAACGTCCCCGGGCCGGGGCTGGAAGGCTACCTCCTTCCCGAGACCTACCACTTCGCCGACGGAACACCGCCCCACCGCGTGATCGAGACGATGGTGCGGCACTACCGGGACTTCTGGACCCCGGACCGGAGGCGTCGGCTCGAGGTGCTCGGCCTCGATGAGAGGGAACTCACCACGCTCGCCTCGATCATCCAGGCCGAGGCACGGGTTGCCGACGAGATGCCCCGGATCGCGGCGGTCTACCACAACCGCCTCCGGATCGGGATGCCACTCCAGGCGGATCCCACGGTCCTCTATGCCCTGGGCGGCACCCGTGAACGACTCCTCTACGCGGCCATGGATTCGGTGGCCGATTCACCCTACAACACCTACACGCACTCCGGCCTTCCCCCCGGGCCCATCGGGAGTCCCGGCGTCGACGCCCTCCTCGCCGCCCTCGACCCGGCCGATGACCCGTCGCTCTACTTCGTGGTCGGCGAAGACGGGCGCCATGTCTTCAGCCGCACCCTCGCGGACCACAACCGTGCCGTCGCGGAGTACCGGCGCCGCCGGGCTGCGGGGGGCGAACCATGAGCACCCACGTCACTTCGCTGGCCGAGGCGCTCCGCCTGATCGTCATTACCGACCGCCGACTGGCGGGCCCCCGACGTGTGGACGACGTGGTGCGCGCTGCCCTGGACGGGGGGGCGAGAGTGATTCAGCTGCGCGACAAGCACGCCACCGCGCGCGAACTGTATGAACAGGCGGTCCGGCTCCGCCACCTCTCACACGACGCCGGGGCCCTGCTCTTCATCAACGACCGTCTCGATGTAGCCCTGGCGGCCGGCGCCGACGGCGTCCACCTCGGACCCGATGACCTTCCCCCGGCCCGTGCGCGGCTGCTCGCCCCTCCACCTTTCCTTATCGGCTACTCGACCGATGACCCCACCGTCGCCCGCGCCGCCGAGGCAGACGGGGTCGACTATCTGGGGTGCGGGGCCGTCTTCGGCACCACCTCGAAGGCCGTGGGCGACGAACGCATCGGCCCGGCCGGACTGCACGCCGTGGCCACGGCCGTCAGGATCCCCGTGGTGGGCATCGGCGGGATCCACCCCGGCAACATCGCCGCCCTGGCGCCCACCGGTGCTGCCGGCACCGCCGTCCTCTCGGCCGTGATGACCGCCGCCGACCCCACCGCCACCACTGCCGACCTCCTCGCAGCCTTCCCGGCCGCCGACGCCTGACAACTCCGTTGGGCCTGCGCGGAAGATGCTGCGCTCCGCTCCGGTGATTCGTGGGCGCCCTTGCGCTGTCACGGTGGTGACGGCCACCGTGCGATGCAAGCTGGCGTTCCTCGAACGCTGACATTTCCGGAGGATCGAGTCATGAGCATCCCCCCCCCCCGGCCTGGTCACGGTCGGCGATGAACGTTCGGGAAGCGACGATGACGCCGAGCGGGCATGGGGTCTCTTCGTTGCGTGTTACCGACCGTGGATGCTTCGTCAGGCGACGATGAAGTGTGGGAACGACGCCATTGCGGAGGATGCGGTGGCGAACGTGCTCACGTGGATCTGCGAGGAGCGTTACCGCTTCGCACCGGAGAACCTGCATGCGGTCCTGCGTATTCGGGTGCGTATGGCGGTGCACGTCCTGATGAGGTCGCGCGAGCGGCGTCACGCGAGGAACGCGTCCTGGCTCGGGGAACGCCCCCGACACGAGCCGGCGGTCGAGGCGCAGTGCCATGAGCAGGAGTTGCTCGGGAAGCTCGAGGAAGCGCTGGAGACGATTTCCACGCGGAGGCGCCACGCCTTCGAGCTGGTGAAGATGGAAGGGCGTTCGTATGCTGAGGCGGGCGAGGTGATGGGCGTGAAGGGGGCTGTGGTGAAGAACTACGTGCGAGCCGCGCTCCGCGCGCCGGCTATGGAGGCATTCCGTGAGTTCCTGGTTGGTGAGGTGGATGGGCGTGGGTGAGCGATGGTGCCTTTTCCGCGAGCGGCGGTACTAGACAGGGTACCAACGGCGTGGATCGGCCGCGCCGCGGGTGACAGCAGTGTTTTCGAACGCTCGACACCTTCCGTCTCGAACATCAGGAGACCAGCATGATGAAGATCACGCTTCTTATCGCCGCGATCGCCGTCGCGTTCGTTGCGTTCAACAATCCGGTGTACGGGCAGGCTGATGCCGAGTGCAAGTGGTGCGTCACCCCTACCAAGTGTGACAGCGTCGATGAGAGTGCCGCTGCGGGGTGCACGGAATGGGCGGGAGGGGAGTGTGTCAACCACGGCATCTGCGTGATCGTCGAAGCTACCGATGACCAGGACGCCTCGCTCCAGCAGTTCATGTGGACCGAGCTCGTCGAGGAGACTGGTATCGTCAAGGTGAACATCGAGACGACCCTTCTCGGCTCCCTCCCTTTCGTGAGTCTCGGCGACGGTCTACTGGGTACCTTCAACTGTGAGGGGACCTTGGCGATGGTGGCAACGCCTCAGCCGGGAGGTGGCTTTCGTGTTGGCAATCCCGAGGGCGCGATGAGCTCACTCCATGTGTCGGAGCTCTGGAGGCGCGCTGGGGGAATGGCGGCAGCTCTCATACCCTACTGAGGTGCGCTGCGTGACGACTCTTGACTGCCCGGGCCTGCTTCGCAACGGCGATCCTGCTCGCGACGGGAGCCTCCAGCCCTGCTATTGACCAGGAACTGGTGGTGGCCGAGCTCTGGCGAACCGACGGGGCATCCGAAGGCCTGGCCCTCGCGTGGGTCACGGATGCGGTGATCGACGAAGGCGGGACGGTCTGGTTACTCGATGAGTATTCGGCCAGGCTTTCCACTTGGGAATGGCCCATCCGGGAAGCGCCGCCTCGCAGTCCGGAGATGGTGGCCGGCGAGGAACTCAGGGCTCCGGTCGCCGTTGCGAGCCGTCCCGAGGGTGGGATTGCGTTGCTGGATGTGGTCCGTCGATCGATCCTGACCTATGGTGATGACGCATCCTTCGAGGCCGAGATTCCGCTCGAGGACACCCCCTTCCGCTTTCCCAAGGATCTGATCGTTCTTCCAGACGGGCGCTTCGTGATCCTTGGCGGTTCGCCGGGGTCCCTTGCCGGGCTGTGGGTATTCTCCGCATCGGGCACCCGGATGACCGCACGGATGGAGGCACGCTCCGTCGGTGACGAACGGACGACGGTAATGGTGGCTGGAGGCGTGGGGGTGCTTTCGGAGAACCGACTTCTCGTGTCGAGGGCCCAGGAGCCCGAGCTGCTCGCCTTCGACCTTGAAGCGTGGGACGCGGAGGTTATCGACCGCATGGATAATCTCTTCGCCGGGCAGGGCGAAGATTTCTTGACGAGGACGAACGTCGGTGCCCAGGCAACGTTCAGCTTCAACTGGTTCTTCACGCGGCCCACGGCATTCATCCGCCTGCCTTCGGGCCATCTGCTCCATGTGGTCACTGATCAGGAAGGCGATCGCGGAATCTGGGAAATCCGGAGCGCGAACGGGGAGCAGCTCCGCCGCTTCTCGGTCGGTCGCGGCTACCGCCCGTTGGCGGCCACCGACGAGGGAATCGTACTCGCGATGCACCTCGATCCGGAAACGAGGGAACAGGTGTTGGTCGGACTTCGTCTTCCACCTGAGTTCAGGGAATGATGCAGCTTCCATGGGCAGGGCTCGCAGCCGTCATTTTCGTGCTGGCGATGTCGGGTTGCGACGCACGCACGCCGGCAACGGTGCCCTCCGAGTTGAACATCGCTCGTTCGGTCACGGTACTGGACGGCCACGACGCGGACCGGCTACAGCACCCACTTTCTCGCCTCTCGTCCGTGGTCGCCATCGATGATTCCACCGCAGCCCTCTTTGACGGAATCACCCACCGGGTGGCCGTCGTGCGACGATCGGGCGCGGTGGTGTCTCAGTTCGGTGGGGAAGGCGACGGGCCCGGTGAATTCCGGGGCACCGCGGAGTTGCAGGTGCGCAACGGGCATATCTACGCGTACGACCAACAGCTCCATCGGGTGACGATCTTCGAACTCGACGGGAGCGTCCGGTCCACTGTGCCCGTGGAAGTTCCAGCTCAGCTTGCGGGTCGCAACTTCGCGGTGCAGCCGGAAGGGCGCCTTGCCATCCGCACCATGGACCTGTCGCATCCAGAACGGATGCGGTACCGGTGGGTGGTCTTGAGCGAGTCGGGGGAAACGGTGGATACGATCGACCCCCCGGTACCCCCTGAATGGGCCGACATCGCGCACGTCCTCGAGTTCCCGTTTCAGCCCCTGGTCGTGTCGGCCCTGGCCGCCGACGGCCGACTGGCCTTCGCCCGATCGGATCGCTACGCAATC
>CAYORZ010000073.1:0-7217 GCA_964406485.1 uncultured Gemmatimonadaceae bacterium
CACGCCCCGAGGACCGGAAAGAGACCGCTGATCAGCGACGGGCCGAGGACGATCCCGGCCAGGATCTCGCCCACCACCGACGGTTGGCCGAGGCGGGAAGCGATCTCGCCGAACGCGCGGGCCGTGAGGAGGAGGAGGGCCACCTGGATGAGGAGGACCAGGATGTCGTGATGCGGTGCGGCGGTGAACGGTCCCAGCATCAGTGGCTCCAGCGGTGCGCCCGATCCGACGAACGACGGGCCGGGGGGGTCGGGGGGGAGTGCGGGGTACCGGCGACGAAGTCCACGAACGGCGAGGCCCGGCGTCGCGGGCCCGAGAGGACCAGGATGCATTGCTACCACCCTTCCAGAGGAGTGCCTGCGGGGTTAGCTGACGGGTTGGGAGGTGGAAGTCCCCCTCCGGCCTGGGCCGGATTCACCCCGGAACTGATCGGGTCCCCCGCCGCGCGATCCGGTCGCCGGACCAAGCGTTCGGCTGCAGTAGTGGAATCGTGTGAGACTGCGGGGTGCGTGGGACGGTGTCAAGGGTCGCTTCCGGATCCGGGCACCCGGGGCCGGCCCGGGGGATCGGACCGGAGTCGCGACCGGCCTCACCCCCCGGTGACGACGGAAAGGGGGTGGCGCACGACGGCCCTTCGGCCGTCGGACGCGGTCATCTCGACCTCGATCCACCAGCGACCGGGGGTGGGGAAGTCGAGCGCCACGGGCCCGTGCCCCCCGGGGGCGGCCGCAGCCGGGTGCCAGGTCGCCGCCGGCGGCGCGGCGTCTGCGTCTGCCGCCGGGAACGCCCGCACCCGCACCGTTCCCCCCTCCAGGGGAGCGCCGGCGTCGGTGGCCACCACGAAGATGCGCGCCTCGCCGACCGCGGCCGGAGTGGGCGACACCCGGACGTCGGCATCGACCGCAGGGTCGCCGTCCCGGGAGGGAGCGTCGTTCCGGCAGCCGGCGGTCCCGACCACGAGCACGAGAAAGAGGGAAAGGAGCGGGCGCAGGACGGCCCCTGCCCGACGCTCTCCCGCCCGGGTCATCCGTCGAGCACCCGTTCGATCGCCTCGCGCAGCGTCTCGCTCGACGTCTCGGGGAGCACTTGCGCCACGAGCATCCCCGAGGGGTCGATCAGGAAGGTCCGCGCGGTATGGTCGACCAGGTAGTCGGTGCCGAGGGGGGAATCGGGGTCGGGCGGCAGGCTGTCGGCCGCCCCCCCCCGCCGAGGCCGGTAGACGAACCCGATTCCGTATTCGAGCACCTGGTCGCGGAGGGGTTCCACCTCTCCGGTAGCGGCGATCACCCCGGGGTGGAAGGACCCGATGTAGCGCTCGAGAACCTCGGCGGTGTCGCGGACGGGATCGAGGCTGATGAAGACGACCTGGAGCCGCTCCCCCTCGGGGTCGATCTCTTCCTGGATCCGCGAGAGCTGCGCGAGGGTGATCGGGCAGACGTCGGGGCACTGCGTGTACCCGAAGAAGACGGCGGCCACCCGGCCCCGCAGCCGTTCGAGAGTGAGCGGGGCTCCCTTCGAATCGACCAGATCGAGCGGCGGCGCCGCGACGGGGCGGGCCAGGAAGGGGTCGTGACCGGCGTCGTCGGCCACCACCTCCGGCCCGGTTCCCCGGGAGCCGAGGTAGGCCAGGGCCGCGAGCAGACCGGTGACGACGCCGAGCGTCAGTCTGAGCATGCGTGGAGACATGCCGGGAATCTCGTGACCTCGTCGCGGGGATTCCACCCCCCGGCGCCGAAAACCCGGCGCCCTCCGCGAGAGTGTCCGTCGCCGCCCGCCTCGATCTTCGTCAGCAGACAACGCTCCGCCTCACATCGAAGCGGACCCTCGCGCGGCAGACCCCCCGGTGCAGATGATGCAGCGCCGGGGACGGCCATCGGCCCGGCGCGACCGAAATGACAGTGGCGGTGTCCGGGGCAGGGATATACTTTTGGCACCACCCCTCCGCCCCCCCGACCCCGCCCATGCCTCGCGTCTTCCCTTCCCGCATCTCGGTCCTCCTGGTGGACGCGGACCCTTCCGGTGCCGAGACGTTGCGCCGCCAACTGACGGAGGGCGGGGGCCTCGATGACGTCGCCCTCGAGATTCGTCAGGCAACGTCGCTCGCCGAGGCGGTGGAAACGCTGTCGGGCGGGAGGGTCGATGTGGCCCTCCTCGATCTCGCACTCCCCGACTCGGAAGGGCTCACCACCCTGGATCGGGCGATGGCCTTCGCCCCTGACGTGCCGTTCATCGTCCTGACATCGGTGGCGGACGACGCCCTGGCGGTGAGCGCCGTGCAGGCGGGGGCCCAGGATTACCTGGTCCGCGGCGACGTGCGGCCCTCCGTCCTCGGGCGGGCGCTGGTCTACGCGATCGAGCGCCACCGACTGGTGTCGGCGTTGCGGAGCCTCTCGCTCATCGACGAACTCACCGGCCTCTACAACCGGCGCGGCTTCACGGAACTCGGCGAGCAGTACCTCAAGCTCGCGCGGCGATCGGGGCGGGCGGTGACCCTGGTCTACCTCGACATCGACGAGTTCAAGGTCATCAACGACACCCTCGGACACCTCCAGGGCGACCGGGCGCTGAAACGGGTGGCCGAGATCCTGCGCACGACCTTCCGGCGCTCCGACATCGTGGCCCGGCTCGGGGGTGACGAATTCGCTGTCCTCGCCCTGGAGACGAGTGGAGAGCCGGCCGAGTGGCTCGCGCAGCGGCTGCGGGAGGGGGTCTCGCTCGACAACGCCGCCTCCAGCGAGCCCTTCCGGATCGAGGCCTCGGTCGGGGTGGCCCGTTCACTGGACGAGGCCGACGTCCGGCTGGAAGACCTGCTCGCCCAGGCCGACGCCGCGATGTACCGCGAGAAGCGCGCGAAGAAGCAGACCGTCGCCTTCTGACGGTTCCTGCAACCGCTCATGCTGCGCACTCTTCTCGCCCTCACCCTCGTGGTCCGCGCCGTCCCCCTCGCGGGCCAGGCCGTGGTTCACGCGGGCTCGGCCGAGATCCGCCTCGGCGGCCGGCTGCACGTCCAGTACGAACACGGATCCGACACCGACCTCGAGCCCCGGGGGGTGTTCATCCGCCGCGCCCGCCTCCTCGCCGAAGTCACGTGGGGAGAGCACTTCGAGGCGCGCATCCAGCCCGAACTGGCGAGAGACGAGCCAGAGCTCGAGGACGCCTGGGTGGGCCTGCGCCCCTGGCCCGCGCTCCGTCTGAGCATGGGACAATTCAACCGGACGCTCGAGGTCTTCGAACTCACCAGCTCCAACGACCTTCCCGTGATCGAGCGCGATGCCCCGGTCGGCGGGGGTCCGTCGTGCGCCGGAATCGAAGGGGTGTGCAGCCTCTCCAACCTCCTCGCCGAACTCTCGTTCGTGGGTCGCGACCAGGGCGTGCGCCTCGAATGGAGCCCCGGGTCCGCAGTCGAGTTCGCCGCGACCGTCACGAACGGCGTGGGCGCCAACCGGCCCGACGAGAACCGGGCGAAATCGCTCTCGATGCGCGCCACCCTCACGCCCCGGTCGGGCCTCGCCTTCTCGGTCTTCCACGGGATCCACGACTACCTTGTCGAGCACGACGGCGCGCCCCCCGTCACCCGCTTTGCCGAGGTGGTGGGGGTCGACGTCGTGGCCGGGGCGTGGCGGGGTGGCCCTCGCTTCCAGGGCGTGGCGGCGTGGGGCGACAACTGGAAGGCGGGCGACCGGGTCCGCTTCGCCGGAGTGCACCTCCTCGGCAGCTGGTACCTCCCGCTCCCTTCGGGGGGCACCTTCGCCGGAATCGAACCGATGCTGCGGCTGGGGTGGGCCGACGGGGCGCGCCACACGGAAGGGGCGGGTGAGGGCTACGTCTTCACTCCGGGGGTGGCCGCCTACATCCGGGGAAGGAACCGCATCGCGCTCAACCTCGACATCGCGGATCCCGCGGGCGTCGGCGCACGGTGGTCGCTCAAGGTTCAGAGCTACGCCGTGTTCTGATTGACACCCCTCCCATTGGGCGTCAGCTTGATGGGCTGTTACGGGATTCTGGAACCCTCCAACGAACCACCTGGCCCGGCATGTTCAAATCGGTGCGCGGACGTCTCCTCACGATCGCAATCGTCTGTCTCGGCGCGTTGTGGCAGCTCTACTCCACCTACCAGACCATGGGGTCGCCGGTCAAGCTGGGACTCGACCTGCAGGGGGGGATGCACATCGTTCTCGAGGTCGACGACTCCCTCGGCACGCTCACGCCCGAGGCTCGCGCGGCCGGGATCGAGCAGGCGGAACAGGTGCTCCGCACCCGGATCGACGAGTTCGGCGTCGAGGAGCCGCTCATCCAGCGCTCCGGTGCCGACCGGCTGATCGTCGAGCTCGCGGGGATCGACGATCCGGGGCGGGCCCGCGACATCATCCAGCAGGCGGCCTTCCTCGAGTTCAAGCTGGTCGAGGTGTCTGGCCTGAACGATCAGCAGCTCGCCCGTATCGACCGTGCCATCGTCGCCACGCTGGGGGTCGATTCGCTGCGGGCGCTCGGCCGGGCGGTGGAGGCCCCGACCGGTGATCTGGCCGACATCCTCTTCGGAGGGGCGGACTCCACTGCCGTCGACACGACCGGGGCCGTGGCCGACGACGCGCCGGAAGACGACGCGCCCGAACCAGAGGCGGAGGTCAACCTCCGGCCGTTCTCCTCCCTCCTCCGGATCGGCGGCGACATGCCGGGCACGTACCTCGTGGCGGACGAAGATGTCGCGACGGCGAATCTCTTCCTCTCGATGGACGCGGTGCAGGCGGCCCTTCCGCGCACGATTTCGCTCCAGTGGGGGAACAAGCGGGAGTCGCAGGCCGCGCGGAACTACCGCCGCCTCTACACGCTCCAGCGCGACGCCTTCATGTCGGGCGAATACCTGGAAGATGCCCAGGCCCAGCGCGATCCCCAGTTCAACCAGGCGATCGTCAACTTCCGCTTCAATCGGGCGGGAGGACGGATTTTTTCCAACATCACCGGGCGAAACGTCGGGGAATACCTGGCGATCGTCCTCGACGGCGAGGTGATGAGCGCCCCGGTGATCCGGGACCGCATCGGCGCCTCGGGGCAGATCGAGATGGCGGGAGCGCCGATCGAGGAGGCCCGCGACCTGGCCCTCGTGCTCCGCGCAGGCGCGCTGACGACCCCGCTCCGGATCATGGAGGAACGCATCGTCGGGCCGTCCCTCGGTCAGGACTCCATCGCGCAGGGGCAGGTCGCGGGCATCGTCGCCGTCGTGCTGATCCTCGTCATCATGATCGGCTACTACCGGTGGTCGGGAGTCCTCGCTTCCGCGGCGCTCGGCATCTACCTCCTGCTCCTGCTCGGCAGCATGGCCGCGATCGGGGCGACGCTCACGCTCCCGGGGATCGCCGGCCTGATTCTCTCGGTCGGGATGGCCGTCGACGCCAACGTCCTGATCTTCGAACGCATCCGTGAGGAAGTGGATGCGGGGCGGGCCAACCGGACCGCGGCCGACGAGGGCTTCTCGAACGCGCTCTCGGCAATCGTCGACGCCAACGTCACGACCCTGATCACCGCCCTGATCCTCTTCCAGTTCGGCACCGGTCCGGTGCGGGGCTTCGCCGTCACCCTCTCCATCGGCATCGTGGCCTCGTTCTTCTCGGCCCTCTACGTCACGCGGACCTTCTACCTGCTCTACCTGCAGCGCCTGAAGTCCACCGACCCCATCAGCATCTGAACGCCATGCGTCTTTTCGCCAACGCGGATTACAAGTTCATCGAGAAGCGCCGCACGGCGTACCTCGTTTCGGGCATCGCCCTCCTCGTCGGCATCGGGGCGATGATCTTCAACACCCTGACGATCGGGAGCTGGCTGAATTACGGGGTCGACTTCACGGGGGGATCCATCGTTCAGGTGAGCTTCGAGGAGGACCACGGTGTCGCGGAGGTGCGTGACGCCCTGGGCGGTGCGTCGGGCCCGGAAGTCACCCGCTTCGAAGGACTCAGCGAGTACGTGATCCGGGCGCCGCTCGACGATGACCAATCCATCGAGCAGGTGCGTGCCATGATCGAGGGGCAGCTGGTCGCGGCCTTCGGTGCGGAGTCGTTCGAGATCTCCCGGCTCGAGCAGGTCGGGCCGAAGATCGGAGCGGAACTGCAGCAGAAGGCGGCGCTGGCGATCCTTCTCTCCTTCCTGCTCACCCTCGTCTACCTCGCGATCCGCTTCGAGACCCGTTTCGGCCTCGCCGCGCTGATCGCCTGTATCCACGACGTTCTCCTCGTGATCGGCTTCATCGCCCTCTTCCGGGTGGAGGTCAATCTGCCGACGGTCGCGGCGGTGCTCACCGTTCTCGGGTACTCGCTGAACGACACGATCGTGATCTTCGACCGCATCCGGGAGCGGATGGGGATGAAGGGCGCGCGGAAGGTGGATCAGATCCACCTCATCAACCGCTCGATCAACGAGACGCTCCCCCGCACGGTACTGACCTCGGCGACCACGGCCTCGGTGCTCCTTGCCCTCCTCCTGGTGGGGCCGGCGGCGGTGCGCGACTTTTCCAACATCCTGCTGATCGGCGTGATCGTGGCCACCTACTCCTCGATCTTCGTGGCGTCGCCCGCCCTTGTGGAGATCCGGAAGCGGATGGGAGACGGAGGCGAGCGGAAGAAGAAGAAGGTCCGCCCGGCCACGGTCTGACCCGAAGCCGGCAAGCGACGTACCTCGACGGGATGCTCTTCGACAGCCACTGCCACCTCACGGCCGACGCCTTCGACGACGACCGGGACCGGGTGCTTGCCCGGGCCCGCGAGGCCGGCGTGGTCGGCCTTGTCACGATCGCCTCCGACGCCGACGAGGCGGAGCGCGCCGTGGCGTGGGCGAAGGAGAGGGAGGGGGTGTGGAGTTCGGCGGGGGTGCACCCGCACCTCGCCGAGCGCGCCACGCCCGAAGCGCTGGCACGAGTGGGTGCGCTGCTGCGCGACGAGAAGAAGGTGGTCGCGGTCGGGGAGTGCGGGCTCGACTTCCACTACGACCATGCCCCCCGCGAGGCGCAGCTCCGCGCCTTCCGGGAGCAGATCGGGATCGCCCGGGACACCGGACTCCCCCTCGTGGTGCACTCCCGGGACGCCGACCGCGACATGATCGACGAGCTCCGGGGGAGCGCCGGTGACGTGCGGGGGGTTCTCCACTGCTTCACCGGGGGTGACCACCTCCTCGACGCCGCCCTCGAGGCCGACTGGTACGTCTCGTTCAGCGGCATCGTCACCTTCCGC
>CAYORZ010000073.1:7227-7851 GCA_964406485.1 uncultured Gemmatimonadaceae bacterium
ACGGGGGCCGACCAGATCCGCCGGGTCCCCGAGAATCGGCTCCTCATCGAGACCGATGCCCCCTACCTGGCCCCGGTCCCCCGACGGGGGCGGCGCAACGAGCCCGCCCTGCTGGGCCATACGGCCGCCGCCGTCGCCGCCGCGAGAGGAGTGTCGGCAGCCGAGGTGGCGGCGCTCACCCGTGACAATGCCGCCCGCTTCTACGGCGTGACCCCGGCGCCTCGCGACGCATGAGCCGCCGGATCCTGGTGCTTCCCGACGCGGTAGCCAACCAGATCGCTGCCGGTGAAGTCGTCGAACGCCCGGCGTCGGTGGTGAAGGAACTCGTCGAGAACGCCTTCGACGCGGGCGCGAGCCGGGTCGACGTCCGGATCGAGGGGGGCGGGAAGCGGGGCATCCGGGTGGCGGACGACGGCGACGGGATGGGGCGGGCAGACGCGATCCTCAGTCTCGACCGCCACGCGACCAGCAAGATCCGGGTGGCCGACGACCTCGTGGGGATCGGCAGCTTCGGCTTCCGGGGGGAAGCGCTGCCCTCCATCGCGGCCGTCTCGCGCCTCCGGCTGGAGACCCGGGCCGCGGGAGACGAAGTGGGCACCCTGATCCGCGCCACCGGGGGGCGGA
>CAYORZ010000074.1:0-7846 GCA_964406485.1 uncultured Gemmatimonadaceae bacterium
GCGCGGAAGGTCGGGACCTTCATGGCCGGAATCGTAATCGCCTCACCCGTGCGGGGGTTGCGGCCCTCACGCTGCTTGCGGCTGCGGGTGCCGAAGGTGCCGAAGCCGGTGATCGTGAAATCCCGACCCGCGTCGAGTTCGATCGCGATGATGCCGTGGCGAGGCTCGGTCGAGAAGATGGCCTCGATGACCTCCTTGGCCTTCGCCTTCGAGAGGTCGGTCTTCTTCGCCAGCTTCTCGGCGAATTCGTCCTTCGTCATCTGGACGTCTCCTGTGGAAGGAAAATGGGGCGTCGTTGGACGTGCCTAGTCTGACCGCTTTTCGTCGAACTGGCAACGGGTGCGCGGCAATTCGCTCCCCTCCCCCCGATGGAAAGGGGGCGTTACGTTTTCCGTCGCGCTCCCCCCGACGCCCCGAAATCGATGCCGACGACCCCTCCCACCACCCCCTGGCAGGCTCGCGACTCCCTCCTGGCCGGGAATCGGCGTTTTCTCGACGATGAACCGATCGGCCCCAACCGGGGCCTCGACCGGATCACCGCCCTGGCCCGGGGACAACAGCCGTGGGCGACGATCCTGGGGTGCGCGGATTCCCGGGTGCCGCTGGAGATTCTCTTCGATGCGGGCTTCGGCGACATCTTCGTCGTCCGCGTCGCCGGCAACGTCGCCTCGAGTGAAACGGTGGCCAGCCTCGAGTATGCGGTCGAGGTGCTCCAGACCCCCCTCGTGGTCGTGCTCGGCCACACGGGATGCGGGGCGGTGCGGGCGGCGCTGGCGAAGGGCAAGACGCCCGGGCGGATCCCCGCACTCCTCCGCCAGATCCGGGGGGGCGTGACCCCCGGCGAGGCCGACGTGGACCGCGCGGTCGAGGCCAACGTCCGCCACCAGTCCCAGGCCCTCCTCGACGACTCTCCCCTCCTGGCCGACGCGTGCGACGAAGGGCGGATCCTGCTCCTGGCCGGGGTGGTCGACACGCCCACCGGCTGCCTGCGCGTGGTGGAGGAGTGGTCGCGGGGCGACGCGGCGGACTGACCCCCCGTTTTCGCTACCCGCAGCGCGGCGGGGCGGCGAGCGGGGCGAAGAGGGCGTCGAGTTGCGAGGCGGGGTCGGCCGTCATCCCCACATGCACGGGGGAGCATCGCAAGACGTCGGAACGGGGGGCGGTGAGCCAGTGGAAGCGCTCTGACGGGGGGTCGAGCGCCACCGGGCCACCGCGGCGATCGCCGGCAGCCACCGCCTGGAGGCTGGTGAGGTAGCGGCAGAGAAGCTCGATGTCGGTCCCGGGGAGGCAGCGCGCCAGTCGGTCGGCGTCGGTGACGGCCCGAAGTCCCAGGAACTCCGCGGTGCGGGCGTGGAGGACGACCCCCACGTTCATGAAGGCGCCCAGGTGCACCTGCGGCACCACGCGGAGGTAGGCGAAGGTGTACGGGACCAGCGGCCCGGACGCGGCGCCGGGTGCGCCGTCCGGCGTTCCCCCGTCCGGCGTTCCCCCGGGCGGCGTTCCCCCGGGCGGCGTTCCCCCGTGTGGCGTTCCCCCGTGTGGGGCCCCGTGCGGGGTGTGGAGTACGCCGCTCATCGCCGCGCCGACCGACGTTCGGGGGGGTGGGCCCGCAGGTGGGCCGCCGCCTCACGGGCGCCGTTCACCACCGCGCCCCGAGCTGCCCACCGGTCGGCGAACCACCGACGGTGGCGGTCGCGGTCCTCGGGGCCCAGGAGGGCGTCGGGCACCCGATCCACCAGGGCGTCGAAGCGGGCCGGATCGAAGCGGGCGGCGATGCGGTCGTCGGCCTCGCCGATGTCACCCGCGACTCCCAGGAGCACGTGGTCGCGGATCAGCGTGAAGGGGGCCCGGACCCGCTCGGGGGTGATCCGGGCCCAGTCGTGGTGGTGGTAGAGGGCGGCACCGTGGTCGATCAGCCAGGGGCGGCGCTCGTGCACCATGATATTGGGATTGCGGGCGGTGCGGTCGGGGTTGGTGACGAAGGCGTCGAGCCAGACCACCTCGGCGGCCCACTCGGGGGTGATCAGCTCTCCCGCGGCGGCGAGGTCGAAGTTGAAGGCCCCCTCGAGGTAGCGGACGCCGATATTGCTCCCGTGGCTCCCGCGCAACAGGTCCTGGATCTCGGGGTCGGGCTCCGATCGCCCGAAGACGGGATCGACGAGGACTTCGGCCAGGGGAGGCACCGGGAGCCCGATCTCGCGCGCGAACTCGCCGACCAGCACTTCGGCCACCAGCGCCCCCGCTCCCTGGCCCGCGCCGCGGAACTTGACCACCTGGAGTCCCGCGTCGGTGTCGACCACGGCGGGCAACGAACCGCCCTCGCGCAGCGGCTCGACGTAGCGCAGAGCGGTGAGAATGGGGAGCTTGTTCATGTCCGGAAGAAAGGCCGCCCGGTCACCGGCGGCAACCCAGGGTCCTGCCATGCCCCCCCTCGACGACCTCCTCACCGAAGTCCGCCGCTGCACCGTCTGCGCTGCCTGGCTCCCGCACGGTCCGCGTCCGGTGGTGCAGGCCGGGGCGACGGCCCGCATCCTGATCGCCGGACAGGCGCCGGGGCGGCGGGTGCACGAGTCGGGGGTCCCCTTCGACGATCCGAGCGGCGACCGGCTGCGGGAATGGATGGGGATCGACCGCGCCACCTTCCACGACCCGGCCCGGGTGGCCATCGTCCCCATGGGCTTCTGCTGGCCGGGGAGCGGCCCGTCGGGCGACCTTCCGCCGCGGCCCGAGTGTGCCCCCCTCTGGAGGGAGCGGATCCTCGCGCACCTCCCTGCCATCGAACTGACCCTGGTGATCGGCCGCTACGCGCAGCAGTGGCATCTGGATCCCGCCCCGCCGACCGTCACCGAGGCGGTTGCCCGCTGGCGGGAGGGGTGGCCGGCGGTCGTGCCGCTCCCGCACCCGAGTCCGCGCAACAACCGGTGGCTGCGCGCCCACCCCTGGTTCGCGGAAGACGTCGTCCCCCGGCTGCAGGAGCGCGTCGCCGCCGTGCTCGCCGCGACCCGCTGACGCCCGAGCAGGTGGAGGGGGGACGCGCCCCCCTCCACCGCCCGTTCCGTCATTTGCCGCTTCTGGATCAGCCGCCGTCGAACGTCCCGCGCACCACCCCGCCACGGGTGGAGAGCAGCGCCCACGAGCCCGAGAAGGAGTCCAGCTCGTAGGTGCGGAAACGGAGCTCGACGGTGCGCTCCTCACCGGGCTGCAGGTAGCCGAGGCGCTTCGTGCCGCCTCCGAAACCGGCCACCTCGCCGTCCTCACCGACGAACCGCACCTGGGCGTCGTTGCCGCCCACCCGGATGCCGTCGTCGAAGGTGAGCTCGACCCAGTCGGGGCGGACGATCTTCACGAGATCGGCCTGCCTGAGCGCCGTGGGGAGCCGGCCCGTGTTGCGGACCGTCAGCGTGAAGGCCCACTCGGTGTATGCGTCCTCGGTTGCCACCTGGCGCACGGACGCCCCGTCGGCCGAGAGGTTCGGCAGGCTCTGCGCCATGTAGAGGTTGAAGAGCGCCTGGTTGCGCGCCCACTGCTCGAGCACCTCGGGCGGGCCGTTCTGACTGAAGAACTTCGGATGCCACCCCCCGATCTCGACCTCGCCGAGTTCGGGGTGCTCGAAGGGGGTCCACTCCTTGAACGGCATGGCGTAGTCCCGCGCGGCGGCGACGGAGTCGGCCCACAGCAGGCGGTCGTAGTCGTCGGCCACGCCGTCGCCGTCGATGTCGCCCACCGACCCGCCGTCCCACAGCTCGTCGCCGTACCAGATCGCCCCGAGGTAGAAGTAGCCGAAGTCGGGGCCGTGGCCGAAGAGGGGACTCCCCTCCCGGTCGGGGTTGTTGCGGGTCGCGTAGGTGTGGTAGACGTCGCCCGCCCACGGGTAACCGGTGATCGACATCCCCACGCTGTCGAAGTGCTCGTAGAGGGCGATGTCTTCGGGGTACATCCGCTCCTCCGACTTCGAGGTCGAGGGCGGACGAAGGTGCATCGGGACCCGGGTGTCCATCGAGTTCGCGACGGCGATGTTGGGGTTCTCGAGCACGAAGAGGACGACAGATCGGGTCTCCGGCTCGGAGAGGGGGTAGGCCCCGGCGCCCGCCTGGGTCCATCCGCGTCCGGTGTGGTCGCGGCCCGGCATCGGACGCCAGTTCTCGGGGTAGTTGCGGTGGAGGTCGAGTCCCCCGATGCCGTCCTCGTCGATGCGGCCGTCCCCGTCGTCGTCGATCCCCTCGCGTCCCATCGACCACTGGCCCTGCTCGCCGGGGCGGGCCCGCCGCATCAGCCGTCCCTGCGGATCACGCTCGTCGAGGACCCACTGCCCGTCGGGGTCGCGCCACCGCATCTGGAGGATGATGCCGTCGCCGTCGAGGTCGTTGGCGGGATCCTCGTCGTACAGTCCGTCGCCGTCGTTGTCGACGGGACGCACGCTGGAGCGGTTCGTCTGGGCGGTGTGGAGGTAGAGGTTGGAGCCGTCGGGGTTGTTCTGCGGGCGGGCGTAGATCGCGGCCCGATCGAGCAACTCGGTGATCTCGGGATCGGTCCCGTAGTTCTCCACCAGATGCTGGATCAGCCAGAGGACGGACTCCGACGAGGTGATCTCGCCGGAGTGGCGTCCCCCCTCGAAGAAGGCGGCAGGCTTGTCGGTGGCCGGGCCGGTGGCGCGGTTCGTCAAGGTCACCTGGTAGATCGGACGCCCCTCGAGGCTGGTGGCCACCTGGTAGAGCTCGACGATGTCGGGGTACCGCTCGGCCCACCGGTGGAGCCAGGTGTTCATGACATCGACCGTGTGGTAGCGGTCGAAGGTCAGGGTGGCGCCGGCCTCGTACTCGACCTCGGGGTGGCGCACCCTGGGGAAGTGGCTGGGGCCGTGCCGGTTGAACGGCTTCAGGGTGTACGTGTCCGGATCGCGCTCCGACTCGGGGGGGACGGTCGCGGGGACGAATTCAGGCGGGGTGGTCTGCGCCGTCACCGGGGCGGGCGCGACGACGACGGCGAAGGCAAGGAGTGCAGCGGGCACCGCGAGGGCGGCCCGGAAACGGCGCTGGGTCACTGGAGCTTCTCCGAGGGTGGGAACGGGGAATCCGCAGACTGGGGGTAAAGGGGGGTCGGGGGCAAGAGGTCGCCCCGCGGGGGTGTGCCCCGGTGCGCACGGGGAGTTGTCGCGATACCTTACCGGGACGAATCTCGTGTCTATCGCTCACCGGTCGCAGCACCCGACCTCGATGGCCGTCTCGGCCCGCGGATTGCCATGACCACTTTCCACACCCTCCCCTCCATCATCCAGGGCGGGATGGGGGTTGGCGTCTCCAACTGGCGACTCGCCCGCGCGGTCGCCGCCTACGGCGAGCTCGGCGTGGTGTCGGGCACCGGACTCGACACCCTCTTCATCCGCCGCCTGCAGGACGGTGATCCGGGCGGCCACCTCCGCCGGGCGATGGAGCACTTTCCGATCCCGGCGGTGGTCGAGCGGACCCTGGCCGACTACTTCCGCCCCACGGGGAGGGAGCCGGGCGAGCCCTACCGGATGATCCCGATGTACCGGCAGGTCGTCGGGCGGGCGCGCCATCAGCTGACCGTCCTCGCGAACTTCGTCGAGGTCTTTCTCGCCCGCGAGGGGCACGACGGACAGGTGGGAATCAACCTCCTCACCAAGATCCAGCTCCCCCACCTGGGATCCCTCTACGGCGCGATGCTCGCCGGGGTGGACTACGTGCTGATGGGGGCGGGGATTCCCCGCGAGATTCCGGGCGCCCTCGACGCCCTGGCCGAGCACCGCCCGACCGAGCTCACGCTCGAGGTG
This sequence comes from uncultured Gemmatimonadaceae bacterium, assembly GCA_964406485.1. Taxonomy (GTDB): domain Bacteria; phylum Gemmatimonadota; class Gemmatimonadetes; order Longimicrobiales; family Gaopeijiaceae; genus Gaopeijia. Next base: position 5,792 of record CAYORZ010000074.1, read on the forward strand.
GCCGGGCTCCCGCCGGGGGAACGCGAGGTGATCCCCTTCGACCCCGCATCCCTCCACGACGGGCCGCTCCCCGAGATCCGGCGTCCGTCGTTCCTCCCGATCGTAGCCTCGAACTCCCTCGCGACGATGCTCGCCCGCAAGTCGACGGGGCGCATCGACGGCTTCGTGGTCGAGGGCCCCACCGCCGGTGGCCACAACGCCCCGCCGCGGGGCGCCCCCGTCTTCAACGAGCGTGGGGAACCGGTGTACGGCGAGCGCGACGTCGTCGACCTCTCGAAGATCGCCGACCTGGGGCTCCCCTTCTGGGTGGCCGGAGGCGCGGGGCACCCGGAGCGCCTCGCCGAGGCCCGCGCCGCGGGGGCGGCGGGGGTACAGGTCGGCACCCTCTTCGCCTACTGCAACGAGAGTGGACTCCCGGCAGACCACAAGCGCGAGGTGGCCGGCCTCGCGCAGGGGACGGGGGTCGAGGTGTACACCGACGCCCGCGCCTCTCCCACCGGCTTTCCCTTCAAGGCGGTGCAGCTCGACGACACCCTCTCCGCCCCGGAGGTCTACGATGAGCGGGAGCGGTGCTGCGACCTCGGCTACCTTCGCACCGCCTACCGCACCCCGCGCGGGGGGATCGCCTTCCGCTGCGCGTCGGAGCCGATCGAGACGTACGTGAAGAAGGGGGGCGAGCGAGAGGAAACGGAGGGCCGCAAGTGTCTGTGCAACGCCCTCATGGCCAACGTCGGGCACGGACAGGCGCGCGGCGGGGGGCGGAGCGAGCCGACCTACTACACCGCCGGCGACGACCTCGCCGCCTTCCGGAGCTTCCTGGGCGACCGGCTGTCGTACAGCGCCACCGACGTGATCGACTACCTCCGGGGCGAGACGGCTCCGGTCGGCGCGGGAGTGACGGGGACTTCACACGAGGACTCCGCACCATGATCTCGTACGTCACCTACAAGATCATCCACTACCTGGGCATCTTCTCGGCGCTGGCCGCCGTGGCCGGGGTAGCGGTCCACTCGGGGACGGGGGGCAACCCGCCCGGACGCCCCCGGTGGAGCCGCGGCCTCTCGGCGGCCCACGGGATCGGGCTCTTCCTGGCGCTTGTCGGCGGTTTCGGCATGCTCGCCCGCCTGGGGGTGAGTCAGGAGGGGCTGGGGCTCCCGCTCTGGATCTGGATCAAGCTCGCGATCTGGGTGGTCTTCGGGGCGATCCTCACCCTCGCCCGCCGGCGGCCCGAGACGGCGCCCTGGGTCCTGATCGTCGCCCCCCTCCTCGCCGTCTGTGCCGGGGCCGTCGCCCTCCTCAAACCGGGACTCTGATCCGGAGCGCGACGCTTCCGGGAGGGGGAGCCTCGAGATGCCTGCACGTACGCCACTTGAAGTACTGGCCGACCGTCTGGGGGTCGCGCGCCGCTACCACGACGGTCTGGGACGCCTGGTGGAGGTGAGCGACGACACCCTCCTCGCCGTCTGCCGTGCCCTCGGCGCACCGGTCGCCGAGGCCGCCGATGCACCCACGGCACTCGCCCACCTCGACGACGAGGCGGCCCGTTCGGGTCCCCGGCTTCCCCCCCTCCTCGTCGCCTGGGATGGCGTCTTCCCGGCGCTTCCGCTCTCGTCCCTCGCGCCGGTGCGGGCCCACATCGAGTGCGAGGAGGGGGGCGCACCGATCCCCCTCGACGTCCTCGCCGGCACCCTCACCCTCGGCGGGCAGCGGCTCCCGATCGGGCGCCACACCCTCCACCTCACGGTGAGGGGGCAGACCACCACCACCCCCGTCATCTCGGTCCCCACCCGGGGGTGGCAGCCGCCCCGCCGCCACCGCAGGTGGGGGGTGGCCGCCCACCTCCTCGCCCTCCGCAGCCGGGATGCGGGGGCGGTCGGCGACCTCGACGGGCTGGTCGAGGTGGCCCGGACGGTGGCCGCCCACGGGGGCGACGTGGTCAGCACGCTCCCCCTCCTGCCCACCTTCAACACGCCACCGGCCGAGCCGAGTCCCTACTCGCCGGTGAGCCGCCTCTTCTGGTCGGAGCTGCTCCTCTCTGCCCCGGAAGGACGCTCG
>CAYORZ010000075.1:0-7727 GCA_964406485.1 uncultured Gemmatimonadaceae bacterium
TCCAGGGCTGACGGCACGGCGGGGCCACTCCGGATGATGCCCTGCCACCTTGCCCGGCGCGACCGCATCGGGTAGCGTCGCGACATGTCTGGCGACCCTCTCGATCGACGCTCCTTCCTCGGCATGCTGGGGCGGGGAGCCCTCGGGGCCGCCGCGGCGATCACCGCGGGGCCCGGGCTCGCCCGTGCCCGCACGCCCGACGGGGGCGCCGTGCCCGCCACCGGAGAGTTCGTCTTTGCCCGGCTGCGGTACGACTCGGGGGACTGGGAGTACAACCCGAAGGTGGCGGCCAACGTGCTCGACGCCGTGGTCCAGTACACGCAGATCCCCGTCTATCCGCACGAGGTGGTGATCACGGCCGACTCCGAGGAACTCCCGGCCTTCCCCTTCCTCTTCATGACGGGGCACACCCTGGTGCGCTTCTCCGAAGCCGAGCGCGAGGGGATCCGTCGCTACGTCGAAGGAGGGGGATTCCTCTTCTCGGACGACTGCAACCACGACATCGAGGGGCTCTACGCCGTCTCGTTCGAAGACGAGATGGCGCGCATCTTCCCGCCCACCGAGCCCGACGGAGAGTCCCTCCCCAAGCTCGCCCCGTCGCACCCGCTCTATACGTCCTTCTTCGACTTCTCGGCGGGTCCCCCCCAGACCAGTCACGAACTGAACGGGTGGGGGGACAACATGGTGCACGACTACCTTCGGGGTGTGGAACGGCGGGGCCGCATCGGCGTGCTCTACTCGAACAAGGACTACGGCTGCGAGTGGGACTACGACTGGCGCAACAAGCGCTTTCGTACGGACGACAATACCCGCTTCGCCGTGAATATCGTGGTGTACGCGATGACGTGAGTGGAGGGAAGGCGAGGCCCGCATTGCGGCTGCGCCGCCGCCGGTCGACGCGTGAACGATGAGAGAGGGGCCCGGACCCGCAGTTGCCTGCGGATCCGGGCCCCTTGTCGTGCCGAGGCGTACCCTCGTCGATCAGACGAAGGCGCCGCCCACCATGATGTTGCGTACCAGCAGCCACGGCGAGCCGTGCGAGAGGCTCTGCGTCTGCGTGGGCTGCCCCTTGGCGTCGCCTCCGGTCCCGTGCATCTCGTACTCGTCGGGGCCCGTCACCGCATCCAGGTTGGCCCAGAAGTCGGTGGTGATCGCCTGGTACGTCACGTCGGTGCACTGGCGGGTGATCCGCCCGTCCTTGATCTCCCAGAAGATGTGCCCGCCGAACTGCCCGTTGAAGCGCTGCTGGTCGATCGAGTAGCTCCCGCGCCCGTCGATCATCACGCCGTCGCGCACGTCGGCAATCATCTCGGCGAGCGTCGGCGATCCCGGAGGGCCGGCGTCGACGTGCACGTTGGGCATGCGCAGGAAGGGGTAGTCGCGCCAGGAACTCGCGTAGGTGCAGCCGCGGCTGAAGTCCTGGCCCAGGTAGTGCGCCGTCTCGCGGTTCGTCTGGAGGTCGACCAGGACCCCTTCGCGGACGAGCGGCCACTCCTGCGTGGGGACCCCATCGTCGTCGAAGCCGGCCGAGGCGAGGCCGCGCGAATTGCGGTCCGCCGTGACATTGAAGTGCTCGGACCCGTACTGGAGGCGGCCGACGTCTTCGAGGCCGATGAAGCTCGTACCGGCGTAATTGGCCTCCATCCCGACCACCCGGTCGAGCTCGGTGGCGTGACCGACGATCTCGTGGATCGTGAGCATGGCGTGCGAGGGGGAAAGGATCAGGTCCTTCATTCCCACCGATCCCAGGGGGCGGGCCGTGCACATCTCGACGGCATCGACGGCCGCCTTCTCGGCGTCGCGGAGCAGCTTGGAGCCGGTGGCGATCTCCCACCCCCCCATCATTCCCTCACCCGGGTAGTTGCGGGTGCGCGTCTCACCGTCGACCGACGCGGTGACGCTGAGGGTGGGGCTGACGGTGTAGTGCTCCTGCTCGATGTACGACCCCTCGGTCGAGGCGAAGTAGCGCCACTCGTACTGCACGCGCGCCGAGGCAGAGACCCGGGTCACTCCCGGAACGGCCGAGGCACGGTCGACGATGGCCTGCGCCCACGCCTGCTTGTCGCTCGACGAGACGGTGGTGGGGTCGATCTCCATCGGGGTGCGGAAGTGGGTCTGGTAGGCCTCGACCGGAGTGAGCTGCACGTCTCGCCGCTTCGCGATCGCGCTCGCCCGCGCGACCTCGACCGCCATCCGCGTGATGCGGCGGATCTCGTCTTCGGTCACGATGGGGCTCGAGGCGAAGCCCCAGACGCCGGAGTGGATCACACGCACTCCGAAGCCTGCCGGTTCACGCTCTTCGGCGGTGGGCGGGGTGGTGAGGGTGCCTCCCCCCCCGAAACGTCCGAAACCGCCCCCTCCACCGAAGCCGCCACCCCCTCCACCCCGCTCCCCCTCGCTGGTCCAGGTGGCCTGGCCCCCCTCGAGGTTGGCGGTGTAGGTGAGACGGATGTCGGCGTAGCTCGCCCCGGCCTGGCGGGCCTCGTGGAGGGCGATGTCGGCCAGGCCCTGGACGAGCGGGCGGGTGACCACCCCCGGGGGGGAGTCGGCGAGGATCTGGGCGACCAGATCATTGGAATAGAGGGCCAGGGCACCGGCGCCCATGCCCATCCGGGTCAGGAACTCTCGGCGGGTCGGAGTCATCGTGCGATCTCGAGGAGAGAAGGATCGGGGGCGGGAAGCGTGAAGGAAGGGGTCATCATCACTCCACGGCCGGACTGTTGGACGACATGTTGAAGTCCTCGATGCGGACCGGAGGAATCAGGGCGGTGTTGCCGCCGTCGTACGACTCCCCCATGTGCATCGGTTCGGGACGACCGACGTCGACCAGGCTGTTGTAGCCGACGATCGGCGACATATTCCAGCGGAAGTTCTGCACCGCACCGGTGATCTCGCCGTTCTCGATGAGAAAGAGGCCGTCGCGGGTCATGCCCGTGTTCAGCAGCGGCTGGTCGGTCGCCGGGACTCCCCGGATGTACCAGAAGAAGGTGACCAGGAGTCCGCGCTGCGTCTCGGCGATCATCTCGTCCACCGACTTCTCCCGTCCCTCCATGACGAGGCTCATGTTGGGGGTGGCCCCCAGTCCCTGTCCGAAGTTCCGGAGGACGCCGTTCTCGACCCAGGTGACCGGCGAGGCAGGCCGCCCGTTGTTGAGGATCGGCGTCTGCGAGAGGATCGGATTGCCGATGTCGCTGCGGAGGGTGAAGAGGTCGCTGAAGAGCTTGTCTCCTGCCTGCCGTCCTTCCATGTACTGGGCGGCAGCACTTCCGCCCCCCTCGCCACTCTGGCTGAAGATCCCGGTGAGGAGAGAGAGGAAGCGGGCGTTGGCCCGGGGCTCGAGGATCACGGAGTAGCGACCGGGCTCGATGGCACGCGCGTTCACGCTGAGCAGCGCCTTTTCCGAGGCCCGCCGCGTGATGTCGACGGGATCGACCTGCGCGGTGTCGCGGATCCCGGTCGTCCCGGCCCACCCGGAGCCGCGCCCGTCGGGAGTGCGGCAGGTGAGCACGAAGCTCGTCTGCGCATCGCGGAAGTACGAGAAGAGCCCGGCGGAATTGGCCCGGCAGTTGACCTGGTCGTTCTTCGGGATGTAGCCGTAGCCGACCACCCCCATCTGCTCGGAGAGGTCGAGACTCGCCTTGACCATCTCGGCCCGCTCGAGGGGGCCGTAGTCGATGAGGCTGGGACGGGCCGAGTCCACCTCGATGTACTCCTGGGGCCCCAGCAGCTCGGGGAGTTCGTCGCGCGGCTCCGAGGCCAGGGCGTCGGCGCGGGCATCGTCGATCATCGCGCGCAGACCGGCGTCGGAGAAGTCGCGCGTGCTCGCGCTCCCTACCCGTCCGTCGTGGTGGATGTCGATCGAGAGCTGGCGGTTGAACTGCACCAGGTTGACGGTGATCGAGGAATTGGCCCAGCGGGTGCCGGAGCGTTCTCCCCCCCCCAGCTGCACCTCGATGGGGTCGGGTGCCGCCATGTCGATGATCCGATCGACCAGGGCACGGGCTTCTTCACGTGTATACATGTGGGGTTCGGGCCTGCTTGCCTTCAGTGGTATGGAGCCATCCGGATAGACGAATCAATGCCCGGCCGGATGGGGTGAACGGGTGTAGGCAATCGGCACCGTACAGGGTGCACGCGCCACTGTCAAACCCGCGCGTGGCCATCAGGGAAGTCCTCGGCGGCGCCGGATCCACCACTCCCCCGCCAGGAGGAGGGCGAAAGGGACGATCCACCAGGGGGAGCGCATCGGGTGGTACCCCTCGGGACGCCGTTCGAGGTCGAGGGCGGCCTCGAGGGCGTCGACGAGGGCGTCGCCTTCACGCGCGGGGAAGAGCGCGCCGCCACGGGCGCGACTCCAGAGGGCAAGGAATGCCGGGTCGCTCCCGGGGTCGGCCTCGGCGGCGCGGGGGGCGACGACGAGGGGGAGGCGGGCGCGGTCGCCGGCGTAGTTCACCTCGATCCACGCGGTGCCCGGAGCGTCGGGCGCGGTGAACGTGGCCTCGAGGACTCCCGCGGTGGTGGTGGGCCGAAAGGCGAGGGGGTGCTCCGAGTCCCCGGCCTCCACGACGCCCTCGACCCCGGGTGCCCCTTGGGACCCTCCCGGGGCGCCCCGGTGGCGTGAGACGGCCGAGAGACGGAGGGGGGCGCCGGGGGGGAGCGCGAGGCTTCCGCCCGGTGGAGGGAGCAGATCGGCCGCCACGGCGCCGGTCGTGGCCCCGGGGGCCAGATGGAGCTCGAGGGGGGGCGGGACGAGGGCGGCGGCCTCGGCGGCCATGGCCCGCCAGCTCCGGACGAAGTCCGACGACGGCTCGGTGCGGAAGTGCCAGGCGTCGTGCGCCCCGCTCACCACCACGCGCCCTTCGCCCAGGGGGCGCGACCAGCTGAGGGGGCGGCCCTCACCGTCGACGGCCCACGGGCGGATCCCCGGCGGGGCGACGCGGGGACGGCTGGTGAGGCGCGCCCGGAGGGCGGGCCCCTCCGGGGGTTCGTCTCCCGGCATGCCGCGAAGGGTGAGGTCGAGGGGATCGTCGTGCTCCTCGACGACCCACGCGCTGACCCCCGCCAGTTCCTCCCACGGGCGCGGGGGTGCCCCGTCTTCGGGGAGGTCGTCGGGAAGGAGGATCAGCGACCCGCCCCCCCGCACCCACCCCTCGAGGGCGGAGGCCAGGGGGGCCGAAAGGCGTTCGGGCGCCCCGACGACGATCAGGTCGTGCGGCTCCAGCGCCCCCGGCGCTTCGGGTGCCGCAGGGGGACTCCCGAAGGTCGTGACGACGCCGGGCGCCGTCTCGATGCGCCCGGTCACCAGGAAGCGCGGATCGTCGGAGAGGGCGCGGCGGACGAAGGTCGATCCCCACGCGGGGCGCGGGTCGAGAAAGAGGACGGCCCACCGCTCGTCCACGACCCGGACGACGGGGTGGGCGAGGGACCGGTGCCGGTCGGGGGCGTCGCCGGCCAGGGCGACCTCCAGGGGGTAGACGCCCGGGCCCGGGGCGACGAAGTCGAGCACCGCCTCGAGGAACCCGCCCCGGGGACGCGCCGTCGTCCGGTCCACTTCAGCGCCTTCCCACCGGAGTACGACGGTGGGGAAGGGGCCCGACTCCGTGGCGGGAGCGTGCCCCAGGAGGAGTCGGAGGCGGGCTCGCCCCGGGTGGTGGACGCGGGCAGGGGCCTCGAGGCGGACGAGGTGGGGGCGGGTGAGGGCGTCGTCGTCGACCACCCGGAAGAGGGGGGACGGGAGTCCGGCTGCGCCGTCGGGGAAGCCTTCGCCGACGAGGACGGTGGCCGCCGCCCCTCCCCATGGGCCCGGGATCGCCCGGAAGCGGGAGTCGATGTTCCGGGTCACCTCGTCGGTGAGCGCGTCGAGCGACGGCCCCCCGTCGCCCGGCGCGGCCGGGGCCCGCACCACCGCCACCTCGGCGTCGACCTGGCGCCGGAGGGTGACCTCGGGGTCGAGAAGGGCCAGGACCGCGATGGCCACCGCGCCCCCCCGCAGCAGGAAGAGGGTCCGTCTCACGGCTCCCCTCCTCCCCCCTGCAGCAGCACCCCTTCCAGCCACCCGATCTCGCGCCCCGGGGTGCCGTGGGGCGCCACGACCAGTCGCGCCCGCAGGAGGTCCACCAGCGCCCGCCGCACCTCATCCACCCCCTCCGCGGCCGCCGCAGGGTCGTCGTCCAGACGGCTCGCCGCGTCGCGAAGGGTCCGCACCATGCCCTGCAGGTCGGGGTCGGCCGGGGCGACGCCCAGGAGCGTCGATGCGGTGGCGAGGAGCGGGCCTGCCTCGAGCGGCTGGGTGCCCCCCGAGTTGAGGTCGGCGAGGACGGCGCGGAGGGTCGCCACCTCGGCATCGGGGGGGGCGTGCGGGAGCGGACGCCGGTCGGGGACCGCTTCGTCGAGCGCCCCCGTCAGCCGCCGCTCGAGGTCCAGTTCCTCCCGTTCGGGGAGGGCGCGCAGGATGTAGCGCGAACTGGAAAACGCCCGCTGGAGGTGTTCGAGCGCGACTTCGCCCGCCTCCCGCGCCGGGGGCAGTTGTCCGGCCTGGAGGTGGGTCGCGGTGATGGCCATCGCCTGCACCGCCCGCGACAGCTCCAGCCGGCCCTGCTGCGCCAGCCGTCCCTCGGCCGCGTCCTGGTCGGCGCGGGCGTGGGCTTCCTCGTGGAGGTCGGCGGGGGCGGCCGGGTCGGGCGGGGTCAGGCCGGCGTCGGGATCGACGGCGGGATCGGGCTGGGCGGCGCCGGGGGCATCACCGTCGCCGCTCAGGTGCGCTTCGTCTTCGAGTTCTCCGCCCAGCATGAAGACGAACTCCGTGCGCACCCGCCGTTGCCCCGCCGCGAGGACCCGTGCCTCCTCGAGGAAGGCCTCGGCCGTGAGGGTGTCCCGGGCCGCCGCCAGCCGCTCCATCAGGACGAGGACCATCTGCTGGCTCATGGCGTAGCGGGTGAGTTCGTCCTCGCCGGCGAAGCCCCCGGCCGCCTGCGCGTCGCCGCCGAGCACCTCGACCACCCACCGATCCGACGTCTCCCAGGGAGCGCCGGGGCGGTGGTCGCGCGCGCGGGCATGGTAGACGGCGAGTTCGCCGCGTTCGAGCGCGAGGGGGGCGAGCGACCATCGCGCCTGTCCGCGCCACCGCTCCGGCGCCTCACGCTCGATCGTGAGCGGGATCGTTCCCTCGAGAAATTCGAAGAGTTCCCCGAAGCCGCTCACCCGGGTGTAGACGAGTTCCAGCTCGGCGAGGGCGTGGTCGTCGCGCGCCTCGACCGTGATCTCGATCTCCTGGTCCCCGTGCTCGAAGCGGAGGTCGCGACCCGGAAGCCGGATCTCGAGGGTAGGGGGGGCGTCGGGGACGACGTGGACCCCGATGAGGTGGTGGATGTGAGCCCGCCCCTCGTCGTCGACCCCCTCCAGGGCAAGGAACCCGTCGGCGCGCGCGGTGACCGATGTGACGAAGCGTCCGGCGTCTGCGGGCACCAGGTCGCGCACCCCTTCGAGGGTCTCCAGGCGGACCGCCGTGACGGCACCCTCCGCCGGCTCGACCGTCACCGCGACCTCGACCCGGCTGCCTTCGACGACGTCGATGCGGGAGGGGTCGGCGACGGTCCGGGGGCTTCCGCCGATCCAGGAGGGGGGGTGAAGCTCGAGCGTGACGGTGGCGCGCACGTCGGCGTCGGAAAGGCGCACCGGCGGCGCCGGCTCCCCCTCTCCCCCGTGGGCGACCGGAGCGCCGCCGGGAA
>CAYORZ010000076.1:0-708 GCA_964406485.1 uncultured Gemmatimonadaceae bacterium
CGATCCGCACCGAGATCTCGGGCAAGCACGACCGGGCGAGCGTGGAAGCGCTCCTTGCCGCGGCCGGCCTGGCCCTGGACGAATGGCGACCGGGCGCGGACGGCCTCTTTGCCCTCGCACTCGCCGGGGTGCGACCCGCCCGCTTGCCGGGTCCGATTCCCGTCCCCTAAGCTTGCCATGGGCCCTCGACGGGGCCCCGACCCCGATCGCCCCCCTTCTCCGGCCCCCCTCACGGGCCCCGCCCGGAGTCCCATGACACCCCCGACCACGGAATCCCGGAAGGCAGCGCCCCCCGACCCGAAGAAGCCCGGCGACGGCGCGCCGAAGCGCCCTCCGATGCCCACCTGGGCGGTCTTTCTCCTCCTGATCCTGGTCAACTACTGGATCTTCCGCCTCTTCTTTCCGGGACCGGACCTCGACCGGGTGCCGTACACCGTCTTCCGGCAGCAGGCCGTGGAGCAGAACGTCGAGGCCGTCTTCAGTCGCGGCGAGCGCATCACGGGACGCTTTCGCACGCCGATTCTCCACCCCGCCGAGAGTGACCCCGAGCAGGGGGTCGAGCCGCGCGAGGTGAGCACCTTCGAGACGACGCTCCCGTCGTTTCTCGACCCCGGCCTCGAGGCGCTCCTCATCGAGGGGGGTACCGTGATCCGCGCCGAACCCATCGAGGAGAGCACCAGCCCGCTCCTCCTGCTCCTCCTGGGTTTC
>CAYORZ010000076.1:718-1192 GCA_964406485.1 uncultured Gemmatimonadaceae bacterium
TCCCATGGCAGGCCTGGGAAAGAGCACGGCCCGGCGGTTCGACGAGACAAGTGACGAGCGGGTGACCTTCGCCGATGTCGCGGGGATCGACGAGGCCGAAAACGAGCTCGTCGAGATCGTGGACTTCCTGAAGGACCCCGAGAAGTACACGCGACTCGGGGGGACCGCGCCGAAGGGCGTGCTTCTGGTGGGCCCTCCGGGAACCGGAAAGACGCTCCTGGCGCGCGCCGTGGCCGGCGAGGCCGGCGTCGCCTTCTTCTCGATGAGCGGCTCCGAATTCGTCGAGATGATCGTGGGTGTGGGGGCGGCGCGGGTCCGCGACCTCTTCAAGCAGGCCCGTGAGCACGCGCCGGCGATCATCTTCATCGACGAGATCGATTCGATCGGACGCGCCCGGGGGCAGGCGGTCATCGGGGGGGCGAGCGAGCAGGACCAGACCCTCAACCAGCTCCTGGCGGAAATGGACGGCTTTTC
>CAYORZ010000076.1:1202-7679 GCA_964406485.1 uncultured Gemmatimonadaceae bacterium
GTTCTTGCCGCCACCAACCAGCCCGACGTCCTCGACCGGGCCCTGTTGCGCGCCGGACGGTTCGACCGCCGCGTGGTCGTGAACCTCCCGGACCGGGCCGGGCGACAGGCGATCCTCGCCGTGCACACGCGCCGGGTACCGCTCGCCCTCGATGTGGAGCTCGACGAAATCGCGGGCGCCACCCCGGGCCTGTCGGGCGCAGACCTGCGCAACCTCGTCAACGAGGCGGCCTTGCTCGCGGCCCGCCGGACGCGCGACTCGGTCTCGCGGGTCGATTTCTTCGACGCCCTCGAGAAGATCATCCTCGGGCCCGAACGCCCCCTCTTTCTCAACCTCGAGGAACGCCGGCGGATCGCCTACCACGAGGGAGGCCACGCCATCCTCGGCCTCGTGGTGCCGGGTGCCGACCCGGTGCATCGGGTCTCGATCGTGCCGCGGGGAATGGCGCTCGGGGTCACCTATCAGCGACCCGAAGAGGACCGCTACAACTACCCGGAGGGGTACCTCCAGGCCCGGATCATCGGGGCCCTCGGGGGGCGGGCCGCCGAGGAGATCGTCTTCGGCACCCGCACGACCGGCGCCGAAAACGACATCGAGCAGGCGACGCGGGTGGCGCGCGGGATGGTGACCCGCTGGGGCATGAGCGACAAGCTGGGGATGATCCGCCTGGCCGGTCGCGACAACCCCTACCTCGGGGGCTCCGACGGCTTCGCACTCCCCCAGGGGACGAGCGAGGCCACCGCCGAACTCGTCGACTCCGAGGTGCGTCGGATCGTCGACGAATGCCACGACGAGGCGCGACGGCTCCTGACCCTCCACCGCGATGCCCTCGACCGGCTGGCCGAGGCGCTGCTCGAGCGGGAAACGCTCGACGAGCAGGAGATCCTCGAGGTCACGCAGCTTCCCCCTGCCCCGGCGCTGGAGGAGGGCGACCGCAGAGGGGCGAGCTGAACGGCCGGGCACCGGGCGTGTCGGCTGCCGCGGGAGGGGGTCACCGGGCAGCCGTCACCCCGCCGCGAGGAAGTCCTGCACCACCGTCCACGTCGCACCCAGCTGAACGTAGACGACCGCCGCGATGGCGAGCGGCAGGACCCACTTCACCAGGAACATCACCCCGGGTACCGCGGCCGCGAAACGGGGTCCGGTGCCACGGAGCATCTCGGCGGCGGGGTCCTTCATGCGCCACCCCACGAAGACGACCATGAAGAAGCCGCCGATGGCGAGGAGGAGCGCCCCGGCGATCTGGTCGACCAGACCGAGAAAGTCGGTGCTCCACGCCGGCAACAGTCCGAAGAGCGCAATGAGCGCCCCCGTGCCGATCGCTGCCTTCCGGCGGGTGATCCCGAATTCGTCGATGACCGACGCCGTCACCACCTCGAGGAGTGAGATCGCCGAGGTGATCGCGCCCACGCCGAGCGCGACGAAGAAGAGGAGTCCCACGATCCGTCCTGCGGCGCCCATCGAGGCAAAGGCACCGGGAAGCGCGATGAAGAGGGTGCCCACCGTGCTCTCGCCCACCGAGCCCTGGAGCCCCAGGGCGAAGATCACGGGAAAGACCACCAGCCCGGACACGAAGGCCACTCCGAAATCGGCGAACGAGATGATGACCGCCTGCTCGTTCAGATCTTCGTCGCGGGAGAGGTACGACGCGAAGGTGAGCATGGCCCCCATCCCCAGCGAGAGCGAGAAGAACGCCTGGCTCGCCGCGAGACCGATCACGGTGGGATCGAGGAGTCGGCTCAGGTCGGGGCTCAGGTAGTAGGCATACCCCTCCGAGGCACCGTCGAGCGTCGCGGCCCAGAGGGCGAGCGCGATGATGATGAGCACGAGGGTGGGCATCAGGATCAGCGCCGCGCGCTCGATCCCCCCCTTCACCCCGGCCATCACGATGCCGATCGTGCCGACCATGAAGACGAGGTGCCACAGACTGGCGGCGGTGCCCTCGGCGATGGCCGAGAAGTGGGCACCCGGATCGGCAGCAAAGCCCGACACTGCGGCTTCGGCCGCGAACCGCATCGTCCACCCGGCGATGACCGAGTAGTACGAGAGGATCAGGAAGCCCGCGAGCACGAAGAGCATGCCCAGGGCCGACCACCGCCTTCCGCCCAGCTTGCGCAACGCCCCGACGGGTGAGAGGTGCGTATTTCGTCCGACGACCAGCTCGGAAAGCATGAGGGGGATCCCCAGGAAGAGGACCATGATCGTGTAGAGGACGAGGAACGCCGCCCCGCCCCCCTCCGCCGCCACATAGGCGAAGCGCCACATGTTGCCGAGGCCCACGGCGCTCCCGACCGCCGCCATGACGAAGCCCCACCGGGAGTCGAACAACTCGCGAGCGGGAACAGGGGCAGGTGCGGCGCCGGGTTCAGTGGCCATGGAATCGCGGTCCTCCTGGAAGATGAAAACGGTGACGGGAGTCTGACGCCGTCACCGCGCTCGCGCAACGCGGGGGGGCGTTGGCGATGAGGTCACCCCAGGAACACGTTCCGGCTGTGCCACTCCAGGTGCTCCGGGTCAGGCTGGTCGGCGAGGCTCGGCGGCACGCGTATCGGGCGCTCGTCGAGCGGATAATACGACCTGCCGTTGTCGAAGTCCTTTCGCAGCCGCGGGCTCACGCGAAGAACCAGGTCGGGTGTGATGGTCACGTACCCGCGGTCGAAGAGACGATGCAGGTCCGCACGCATGAGAATCCCGTTCGACACCTCGTTCGGGCCCCCCTCGTGATGCGGCAGGATGTGGGCTGCTTCGAGGACCGGTAGCGAATGCTCATGCGTCACGGCGCACGCTCGCTCGTAGGCCTGGAGCGTGGCCACCCGGAAGGTGCCCTGACCAAGACGCGGCAGCACCATCTGTGCAGCGCCATACCGGGCCGCGCGGGCCGCACCTTCGGCCACTTCCCCATACCTCCGCTCGCCCATCAGGCGGGCCGATTCCCGGCATCGCTCCCACATCTCGAGTCCCGGGCCCGTGCTCAGGTCATAGTATCGGTAGCCCTGGGTGCGGGGCCTCCAGTTCTCGGGCTCGGGAACCCAGAGGTCCTCCGGAAAGAAGACCGGCTCCAGGAGGATGCAGCACCCGATCTCGTCGGGGCCGTCCGGGGGTTCATAGCGGATGTGCGCCCTCAACTTCTCGAGTCTCCGGATCAGATCGTGGTACGAGTCCGCTCCGTTTCCGGCGCCGAACGCTTCCCACGCCAGCCAGACGGGCAGACGCTCGTAGCGGGCGAAGAAACCGAAGCCCCCGATCGCCTTCACCGGGGCCTTCAGGCGAAAGAAGAAGGGCGTCATCGCCTCACCCCGAAACGTCCTCCGCGGCGACGGCGACCAGAAGTTCACTTCGGTGAGGTCGGGCCTGCCCCGGAGGTACTCGAACCAGCCTCGGTCGGTGTTTGCTACGGTTCCCTGCATGATTCCTCGGAGGGGGTGGACCTGGTCAGCTCCGGGCCAGCGGCGACGGCGATCAATCCCGCCGCCCCTGCCGCATCTTCACGCCCACGATCGACCCCAGCACCCCCACCTGTCCGATTCCCATGATCTCTTCGCGGCGCTTGAGGATTTCGGCCCGGGCGACCGCGCCCGTGTGGGCTGCCGGATTGCGCATGTCCACGATCTTCTCGAGCTGACGCGGCAGGCGGTACTCGTCGGTCAGGTACGTGAGCTCGTTCTGCGCCACCGTGCGAATGCCTTCGGCCACAGCGGGCTCGCGGACGAGCAATCCCCGGATCACGCCGAGGCTCTGGTGCGGCACATGGCCGCCCAGGTCCAGTTCGCGGCCGTCGACCCGGACCCGGCGCTCGGGACCGGAACGCGCCCCCCACGCCCGCCGGAGGAGCGGAAAAAGCGTCGCGTTCAGTTCGGTCTCGATGGCCTTGGCGTATTCGACAGCCACGGGGCTGAAGTCGAAGGTGGGGTCGTCGCGGCGGGCCCGGAGCACGGCTTCGGCCGAAGCGAGAAACGTCTGCGTGGCGGGCTCCATGGCCCGCCAGAGGGCCGGGCCGAAGAGGTTGTCGCGGAGATCGGCCCTCAGGCGGTCGGTCTCTCCCCGGAGCTCGGCTTCGCGCTCGGCCCAGAGCTGGCCTTCGGTCAGCGCCTCGCGGTCGCCGAACCAGTCGACCGAAGTCTCGCGCCAGACGATCAGCGGGAGGTCGACCATGCCCCCGTAGAGCGACACGGGGCGGTCGTGGTAGCGGGTGTTCCGGAGCTGCCTGAGCGCATCGATCACCCCCGGCGTATCGTTGGCCACCACGCGCCGGAGGTCCCAGATCTGGAACCAGACGTCGCAGTCGAGATCGGCGTAGTACTCGGGTACGAGCGCCTGTTCCCGCGGGGCCCGGCGAGGATCCACGGCCGTGATCTCGCCCAGATCCGCGACGTACAGAGAGCGGTAGTCGGTCAGGTAGAGGTAGGTCGCAACCTCTTGCTGGAGTTGCGCGTCGAGCGCAAGCACCTCGGACAGGTGTGGAAGCCCGCCCTCGCGGCGCTCCGAACGAATGCGCCCCCACCAGACGCAGACGTGGTCTTCCGTGACCCCGGCGCGGCCCTCGCGGTGGCGACGCGCCTGCTCGACCAGCACGCTCAGGTGCGCATCCATCGCGTCGGTGGCGTAGGCCGGATTCCAGACCGAGAGCAGATGACGGGTCCGTCCCTCGAACGCGCGCGCGTTGGGGTCGGGGCCGGCATCCTGGTCGATGTCGGAAGGTGACGTCATGACGTAGGCGTGGCGACCGCGCCTCGGCGGGTAGCAGGTGCGCGGCAACAGGGGTGCCCGGTCGGCTGCCGGAGCCACGCCATCCTGAAAGAGTGGAGGAGATTGGCCCGGCCAGGGGCGGGATGCAAGGGTGACGGGCCGCGCCGGATCCGGGGGCGCCCTTGTCAGCTGGGACCCCCCACCCTACCCTGCGTCGACCCTGCCTGCCCCCGTTCCGACGCCGATGCCCCACCCGCTCCACCCCGGCCTGTACGATGCGGTCATCGACCGGCGGCTCCGCCGGCTGATCGCCGCGCTGGACCACGACACGCACGTGGTGGACGAGGCGCCGCTCGACCCGGCCGACGTCCCGGACCGCTTGAGCCGTCTCTTTGCCCACGTGCTGAAGAGCGGGCTGGAGAGCGTCTCGAAGCCCGAGGAACGCGCGCAACTTCTGACCATGCTGCGGCAGGTGCTGGCCGACGCGCCGAGGGGCCTCGTCGCTGCGGGCGAGCTCGAACTGGACGCCCCCGAGCGGCCCACGCACCTGCTCGAGATCCGCCCCCGGCGCGCCGGCGTCGCCGAGCCGCCCCCGACTCGACGCCCCACCACGCCGCTCGCCGACTCGGCGCTGCTCATGAACGCGCCCGGCGAGCCCGCCCTCGCTTCGGAACTCCAGGCCGAGCTGGCGTCTGCCGACCGCGTCGACCTGCTTATCGCCTTCGTGAAGTGGAGCGGAATTCGCCTCGTCGAGGAGCCGATCCGGGACCTGATCCACAAGCGGGGCGGCCGGGTGCGCGTGCTCACGACGACCTACACGGGGGCGAGCGACGCCAACGCGCTCAAGGCCCTGGCCGAGTGGGGCGCCGACGTGCGCATCTCGTATGACACCCGCCGCACGCGCCTGCACGCCAAGGCGTGGATCTTTCACCGCGACTCGGGGGCCAGCACCGCCTACATCGGGTCCTCCAACCTGAGCAGCGCAGCACTCCTCGAAGGGCTCGAGTGGAACGTGCGGCTGGCCGCCCTCGACTCCCCGAGCCTGCTCGAGAAGATCACGGCAGCCTTCGAGTCCCATTGGGAGAGCGACGAATTCCTGCCCTTCGACCCGGCCGACGTCGAACAGGTCGAGTTCGTGCGGCGGGAACTCGACCGCGCGCGGGGCGCCGGCGGACCCGGGCCGGCGACCTCCTTCTTCGACCTGAAGCCGCACAGCTACCAGCACGCGATCCTCGACGCGCTCGAGGCCGAGCGCCAGCACGGCCGCCCGCGCACCCTCGTCGTTGCCCCGACGGGCGTGGGCAAGACGATGGTCGCCGCCTTCGACTACGCGCGCATCGCCCCGCCAAGGCCCCGGATGCTCTTCGTGGCGCACCGCGAGCGCCTGCTCGACCAGAGCCTCACGACCTTCCGCCACGTGCTCAAGGACGGCACCTTCGGCGAGAAGCTCGTCGGGGGCCACGTGCCCCGGGAGGGGGACCACGTCTTCGCCTCGATCCAGTCGCTCACGAACCGCATTCACGAGCTCGACCCCGAGCACTACGACTTCGTCATCGTTGACGAATTCCACCACGCCGAGGCGCCGACCTACGAGCGACTGCTGGAGCACCTTCGTCCGCGCTGGCTCGTGGGCCTCACCGCCACCCCCGAACGGCACGACGGGCGCGACGTGCGCCGGTGGTTCGACGGCCGCACCGCCTACGAGATGCGCCTCTGGCACGCCCTCGACCTCGGACTGCTCGCGCCCTTTCACTACTTCGGCATTCACGACGGGCAGGACCTGAGCCACGT
>CAYORZ010000077.1:0-3491 GCA_964406485.1 uncultured Gemmatimonadaceae bacterium
TTCCGGCGCGACCTCGGTGAGGGGGAGGGGGTCCTGGGTGAGCCGCTCCACCATGAGATCCTGGGTGGAAGCCGCGCGCGCAGGGAGCCGGCCCGTCAGCGTGCGTACGAAGAGGAGCGCGAGGGAGTAGGTGTCGGAGCGGCCGTCGAGCGGGTCGCCGATGAGCTGCTCGGGGCTCATGTACTCGGGAGTCCCCACCACGAACCCGGTGCGCGTCACCTCGGCGCCTTCGCCTTCGGCGCTTCCCTTGGCGATGTCGAAGTCGACGACCTTCACGCGGTCCCGTCCGTCGCGCGTGCGTGCCACCATGACGTTGCCCGGCTTGAGGTCGCGGTGGACGATGCCGAGTTCATGGGCGGCGTCGAGGGCCGACGCCGTCTGGCGCACGATCTCGGCCGCCCGCGCGAGGGGCAGGCTCCCCTCCCGCTCCAGGATGTCGGCGAGCGTCTCGCCCTCCACGTACTCCATCGCGAGGAACTGCACGCCGTCGTCGGACTCCCCGAAGTCGTAGACGGTGCAGACGTTCGGGTGGTTGATGCGCGAGGCGTTGCGGGCGCCGCGAAGAAAGCGCTCGGTCGCTTCGCGGTCGCGGTCCATCCCGGCGTGGAGCACCTTGATGGCGTCGAGACGGCCGAAGCGGAGGTGCTCGCCGAGGTAGACGGTGCCCATCGCCCCCTCGCCGAGTTCGCGCTCGATCCGGTAGCGGTCGGCGAGGAGCTGTCCGACCAGCCCCTTTTCTTCGGGGGACTCCGGAGCGGACATCGGCTCAGCGGGAGGAGGGGAACGACCCGCAGCTCGGGTCGCGGCTGGAACGGTCCACGAAGCGCACGTCCCCCCCGAAGCGGGGCACCGTCACGATCTCGACCGGGTAGGCGTCGACCGCGAAGCGTCCGCACCCCGTGATCGTGCGCACGACGACCGCGAGCACGTCTTCCTGGACCCCCGCAGCGTCGGTCACGGTCCGGATCCCCACGCTGTCGACGCGGATCTGGTCTTCGGGCGTGAGCCGCCCCGCCCCGACGACCACGACCATCCGGCTCGTGAAGTCGACCTCGGGGACCGGCGGCGGTGCGTTCTGGCGAGACGTGGCGCGAGTCCAGATCTCGCCCAGTTCCTCGGGGGTGCGCACCACCAGCCGCACCGAATCGGCGATCCCCCCGCTGTTGTCGTAGTAGAGGCGGTCGCTCTCGGCCACCGGTGCGAGGGGAGGCGCCATGACCGGCGCGGGCGGGGCGGCCCCTCCCCCTCCGCCGCAGCCGGCAGCGAGGAGCACGAGGGCGAAGAAAACGGGGAGTCGGCGGGGGCGCATGGCAGCAACCACGGAAGTGTCGGGGATCATCGGGCGACGGTCGACACGCACGCGAGACCGTCGAGGAACGACCGCTGGAAGATGGGGGCGGGGGCGGCGAGGTTGAGCTCGGCGGTAAAGCCGAGCGACTGGTTGGGCACGCGCCAGGTGAGCTGGTACCTCGATCCGCCCAGGTCCTGCCACTCGGCGAGGTGGAAGAGGCGGAAGAGGGCCCACGGACCGTCGGGCACCTCGATCAGCGGCACCACACTCCCGCCCAGGCGACCCGTGATGCGCGCGTCGCGCGCGCGGTCCGCCTCCCAGATGAAGGTGCGTGCCGCCGCCTGGGTGCGGGTGAAGGTCTGCGTCTGACCATCGATGCTCACGGTGATCTCGGGGAGGTCGTCGGTGGTTTGCGGGCGGAGGACGAAGACGATCTGCGGTCCGGCCCCCTGATCGTCGAAGAGCGACGACGAGGCCTCGGCCGCGCGGTTGAAGAAGGCCACGAACGCCGGGTTGGGCGCCGGGTCCGCGCCGGGTCGCGCCACATAGCGATTCCCCTGCGGGGCGATCAGGCTCTGCAGCGCGTCCTGGTAGAAGGCCCAGAGCGCGCTCTGCCCCGGCTGGAGTGCCGCGATCACGTCGTCGACCTGTGCATCGATCGGGGACCCCGCCTGGAACGGATACCCCTGCAGGAGTTGCGAGAAATCCTGGCAGAATTGCCGCCCGCGCCCGTTGAGTTCCGACGAGGGGAGGGCACCCACCAGCGCCCCCACCCTTCGGATGGGCGACTCGAGAAGGGTGCGGGTGGCCGACCCCGTGACGCGCGCCCCATCCGGCTGGCCATTGAAGCCCTGGGCGATCATCGCCACCGTCTGTTCCGCCTGCCGCACCGCCTGCTCGGCCTGTCCGAGGGCCCCGGTGCGGGCCGGTCCCGAGGCGGAGGCTACGGCATCGACCGCCCCCTGCAGCGTCGCAAGCGCGCCCACGTAGCTCTGGTTCCACTCTCCGATGAGCCGTCCTTCGTCGCCTTCCGGGGGCGCGACGACATGCAGCGGCTGGAAGAGGTCCTGCTGGGGACGGGTGTGGTGGGCGGCCACCGCGAGGAGCTGCAGGAGGGGGGATTGGCCGTCGGAGAGTCCTCCGAGCCGGCGCGCGGCGTCGGCCGGGCCGCCGAAGGGAGCAGCCGACGCGTCCTGGAGGAAGCCCTGCCAGGCGGCGGCGTAATCCTCCTGATATCGCGCCCAGAGGTCGTCGGCGAGCTGCTGACGGTCGGCGGCCGACACCACCTGGGCTCCGAGCACCCAGTCCTCGGACGAGAAGAGGGCGTCGAGGTCGCGGAGGCGGGTGCGGAGGTAGTCCCAGGCGCCCACCGTGAAGTGCGCCGGGACGATCGCGTTTCCGGCCAGGAGTCCCGCGGCTCCCGGAATCGTGGCCAGGCGTACTTCCTCGCCGGAGGCGGCCGCGTCGGCCACCATCGACTGGTAGAAACGGTCGGCGTCGCCGAACCGTCCGAGGAAGCCGCGGGCCGTCGTCACCACCTGGGCGTCGACTGCCCCCGCCACCGGATTGCCGTCGCGGATCACCTCGGCGAAGAAGTCGAGCTGGCGGCGGAGGAGGACCGCGCGGTCCTCGTCGAGCGAACGGGCGGCCGGCCAGCTCGCGAGCATCGCGTCGGGGAGGAAGGCGACCGTGCTTTCCTCGGGGTGTTCGGTGAGGATCAGGTACGCCTTCAGCGCATCGTAGGTACGGCCGTACTCCGAGGCTTCGCTCGGCTCGTCCGGGAGGGCGGCCAGCTGGTCGAGGAGGGCGTGGCGCGCCGGGAGACCGAGGGCGCGCTCGAAGCCCCGGAGCCAGACCAGGAGTCCCGGCCCGACGACGTCGTCGCCCTTGTAGAGCCCCCACCGAAGCCCGAGGGGGCGGCCTTCGGTGGCGTGCCGGCGCAGTTCGACGAGTTCGGCTCGGAGGGTGTCGAGGGCCTGCAGCGTCGCAGCGGAGGGGATCGGCGATCCGTCCACCTCGGCAGCCTGCACTCCGGCGGCCACCGCTTCGACCCGTTCGACGATCCCCCGGTTGCCCCGGAACGAGACGACCATCCCGATCGTCCAGACGACGGCGACGGCCGCGACCGCGGTGAGAAGCCCGCGGCGGAGGCCGTCGACCCTGCGGCCCCCGGTGGTGGTGAGCCGCGCCTTCTCGTCGT
>CAYORZ010000077.1:3501-7653 GCA_964406485.1 uncultured Gemmatimonadaceae bacterium
GAAACACCCAGTCGGGGATCCGTCGGGAGCGCGTCGGCCCGGAGGCCGCCGCGGCGGCCGCGGCGGCCCGGATCCGTTCCGCGTCGAAGACCTGGGTCGCGCCCAGCGCCGGTTCCGCGGTGGGACCCGCAGGCGCCGGTGTCCCGCCCGGTGCCTCATCGACGACCAGGGCACGCACCCCGGTGAAGTGAAAGCTCCTCAGGAAGGGGCTGGAGCCGAGCTGGCTCGGGCGGCAGAGTTCCACGAGGAAGCGGCGCATCGGCTCGTGGATCCGCTCGACCTCGCGCGGGAATTCGTAGATCGCCGCCTGGGCGCCCGTGTCACGTTCCCGCGCCAGGAAGTCGGGCCTCTTGAGGGAAAGCGAGCGGAGGAAGGTCTCGAGGTAGCCGTCGATGCGGCGCCCCTCGGCCTCGGCCGCCCGGGCGTCGTCGGGCGGCTCGATCGGGAGCGTGACGCCCAGCGCACGCGAGGCTTCGTCGCCCGTGAGATGGCGGACGTACTCGTCGAAATGGGGAAGCCGGTCGGCCCGGGTGAAGAGGACGTGCACCGGGAGACGAACGCCGAGCGCCTGCGCGGCTTCGAGGAGCCGCTCCCGCAGTCTGCGTGCGAGCGCGAGGGTCTGCTCCGTCGCCCCCGGCTGCGTGAATTCGTCGCATCCCACGCAGACGAGCGCGACACGCGGCGCCTGGCTTCCCACTCCGAGGGCAGCGGCGAAGCGGGCGGGCTGCGTGTGGCTGAGCAGCGCCTCCCACTGTTCGGGGTGGTCCATCAGCGCCCCGGCCGCCTCGACCAGGAGGAGCCCGTCGGCGAACCAGATGTTGGTCCCTTCGGTCGGGACGATCGCCTCGCCGCGGTGGCTCTCGCCGGCGAGAAGCTCGGGGTCCAGCCCCGACTGGACCACGACGGTCGTCTTGGCCGCCCCCCGCGGGCCGAGCACGAGGACGGCAGGGAGGTGGGAGAGGGACTTCTTTCCGGTGCGTGAACTCGCCGCCAGCCGCTTGCGCGCGCTCCGGAAGGCGGCGGCCAGGTGGTCTTCGCGGGCCGCCGCCTTCTCGCCCCGGATCCGTCCCTTCCAGCGGGTGGTGAGGAAGCGGTAGACGGAGCCGGCAGCGAGGACGCCGAGCGCGATGATCGCGAACCGATAGGTGTTCAGGCCGGTCACGGAGTCCCCCGCGATCCGCCCCAGGGCCCACGCCAGGAGGGCGAAGAGGAGGAAGGTGGCGGTCGTCAGCAGCCAGACCCGGACGCGAATCGGCATCGTGGTGTTCCTCTCGTCGAAGACGCCTCTCAGCCGGCTGCGGTCAGGGAGGCGAGTCCCTCGAACGAGCCGCCGAGCAGTACGGTGAAGAGTGTGAAGAGGGCGAGGGCGACGGCCACCGAGGCACCGGCGACCACTGCGAAGGTGCGGATCCGCGGATCGCGCGGCCGCTGCAGCGACTCCTCGGGGAGTCCCCCCTCGGGAGCGAGGGGGGTGGGCCCCCCGCGAATGCGTCGGATCTTGGACTCCACCTCACCCACGAGTCCGCCGAGCTCGGCCCGATCGGCGCCGCCGAAGCGTCCGCGGAACCCGAGCAGCAGGCAGAGCTGGTAGACCTCGAGGGTGTCGGCCAGCGCCTCCGAATCCTGTTGGGCCAGGAGGTCGCGGAGGTGCCGGAAGAAGGTCTCGCCCGCCATGTGGTCCCCGAAAATCTCTTCCTGGAGCGGCTGGCGGGCCCAATGCTCGAACATCGCCTGTGGGGAATTCAGGACGCTCTCGTCGAGGAAGGCGACGAAGGCGTAGATCGCCCGCTTCACCTGATCGGCAGGGTACCCCGCCCCCCGCGCCTCGCGGTCGGCTGCAGCGAGGAGCGACTTCATCCGCGTGCGGAAGTGGTCGGCGTCGGTTGCGACCTGCCGACCCGTCCGCAGGCGGACGGTCACGGTGAAGGCCTCCTGCAGGGCCTGGGCGAGGCGGCCGCGACCGGCGGGAATCGGGGTGGCTGCTGCGTTCATGTGCCGGACTCCAGGATCACGGAAATGTCGAAGCGGGCCGGTCCGAGGGCGGCGGGAGTGTAGAGTCCGACCTCCCCGGTGTCGACCACCGAGCTCCAGCAAGGGTCGGTTCGTTCGATGCGGAAGTATCGGCTCCCGACACGAGGAGCGAGGGCGGCCGGCGGGGATTCCACATGGACCAGCTCCATTCCCGGATACGCCTCGCGCACCAGACGCACGATGTGGCGCGCCGAGCAGATCTTGGCCAGGCGGGGGGCGGCGGCGGCGAGTTGGGGCGCCGGCCCCTCCGGACGGATCACCAGCCACCACTGGGCGCCGGGGTCGAGGCAGCGGCGGTCGCGGATCACTCCCTTCAGGAACGACGGTTCGAACGGCTCGAGCGGGATCGTGACCGCCCCCGTGGGCATCACGATGTCGAGGTTGCGCCGGATGTGGCGGTCGAGAGCGTCGAAGGTCGCCTCGAGATCGCCGTGGTCGTACGTCGGAAGCTCGGCGGCCGAGGCGTCGGCGGTGAAGGTGCAGAGGGCGCCCGCCAGCCGCGAGAGTTCGAGAAAGACCTCTTCCGGGTGGGCGGTCCGGGTCGCCAGGTGGTGCCGGAGCGGGGGAAGCGCCGAGCGGAGAGCGTGGGTGAACCAGAAGCCGGCGATCTCGGTCCCCGAATAGCTCGCGCTGTCGCCGGCGGGGGCGCGGGCGCCGAGGCTTCGCGACTTCTCTTCCAGCACCTCGACGAGGCGGCGGAGACGGGCGAGGAGTCCGCGGCTCCCGCGCAACTGCAGTGCGGGAGGCACGTATCGGTCGTCGTAGACGAAGCGGCCGGCGCCGTCGCGGCGGATCCGCGCGAGGGGGAGCGAGACCATCCCTTCGGGGACGTCGTCGTCGAGGTGGAGTTCGAGGTTCTTCAGCCCGACGGTGACGCGGGCGGTGCTCCCGCCCCCGGTCGTGTCGTCGGTCACCTCGATCTCACCGGGGCGGTAGCGATGTTCGCTCCGGCCCTCGCCGCAGTTCGCGCCGTCGACCCGATAGGGGGGCACACAGAGGACGACGAGGTGGGTATCGCGGGTGGGCGAGAAGCGCTCGCGGATCTCGAGAGGGGCGGGAGCAGGATCATCGGGGACCTGCACCACGAGCCCATCCGGAAAGACCGCCTGCAGCGCCCGCACCGCGACCGTGCCGTTCAGGAGTGCCTCGTCGTCGAGGTCGCATCCGACCACCCCCCACGGAGAGGTGAAGAGGGTGTCGAGGGCGAAGGCAGTCGAGTCCTGGAAGTACCGGCTCTGCAGCTGGAAGTGGTGCTGGGCGAGGTGCATGCCCTCGCTCCAGACGACCGGCGACAGGTTGCGCATCACACTCCGGCGGTGGGTTCGGGGGTTCCGGGATGGAAAGGGGGAACGGGGCATCGGTGGTTTGCCCGCGGCGGCCTCCCTTGTCTAATCTTACGGGTCCGGTCGGTGCCGGAACAGCATACGCCCCGCGACCCGGCCGACGTCCGCCCGCGAGGGCTCCTTTCTCTCCGACATTTTCCGCGATTCGATGACGAGGGACGACTTCCAGTCCCGCTACCGCCTTCTCCAGACGGCACGGCGGTCGGGGGGTGCGATCACCCACCATGCCCTCAGCCCCGAGGGGGCGGTCGTCATGGTGCACTTCCTGGACGGCGACCCCGACCTGGTGGCTTCACTCCTGGAGCGGATCGAGTCCGCCGGCCCCTCGATCGCCGATCGCGTCATCGAGAGAACGGAGGTGGAGGGGACCCCGGTCCTGGTGACGCGCTTCATCATGGACTTCGAGGGACTCGACGGCTGGCTGCCACCCCTCCCCCCGGGCACCTCCGGCCTCGGCGCACCGCCGGAGGAAGGGGCGGCTAAGGGGTCGCGAGAGGTCGAGGCAAGCCCGACTCCGGGGGCGCCCCTCGAGAGGGAACCGCCCGGGACGGGTGGTTCGGACGATGGGCCGGGCGAATTCACCCGGATGTTTCGCGCGATGGGCGGAGACGGCGGGGCGCCGTCGGAGTCACCCCCCGCACCGCCGGCCGAACCGCCGCCGGCCGCGCCCCCGGCCTCTCCGCCGGCCGCGCCACCTGCCGAGCCGCCGCCTCCCGCACCGCCGGCCGCCCCTCCGGCCGAGCCGTCGCCCCCCGCCGACGAGCCGGGCGAGTTCACC
>CAYORZ010000078.1:0-7609 GCA_964406485.1 uncultured Gemmatimonadaceae bacterium
ATGGACGGTTTCGAACTGACGCGGCGGATCAAGGCGACGCTTCCCTCGCTCCCGGTGCTCGCGACGACAGGGTACTCCGATCCGTCGTATGTGGAAGGCGCCTACCGGGCGGGGGTCGATGCCCTCATGTCGAAGCCGATCGACCCTGAAGACCTCGAAGCGCGGCTGCGCGAACTCCTGCCCCGGTGGCGGGGCGACGACGGTGAGCGGCCGGTCGCCGTCCTCGCGGTCGGGGGCCGTCCGGGTGACGTCTGGATCGGGTGCGGCGCCTCGCTGATCGCCCACCGGAGCACCGGGCACGAGGTGGTCATGGCGGTCCTCGCCACGGGCGACGAACGCGAGACGGAGCGCGCCCGGACGGTGGCCGAGCGAGTCGGGGTCCGCCTGGTATCGCCCCCCGGTAACGCCTCCGCGGCCGACATCGACGTGGCGCGGGCGATGCTCGAGCGGGTGGTCGCCGAGGTGCGCCCCGGGTGGGGCTACATTCCGAGCGCAGCCGACCGCGACCGCAGCCGACACGACGTGCACGTGATCGCCCGCTCCGCCCTCGCGTCGATCCCCACCCTCCTCGCCTACCCCACGCCCACCGCCTCCCTCGTCTTCACCCCGGCGGTCTACCGCGACGTCGGCCGGTGGATGGACGCCAAGGCCGAGGCACTGGCCCTCCTCTCCGCCGATCCCCGGGGGGCCTACTCTCCCGAATTCGGCCGGGCCCAGGCCCGCTACTGGGGCCGGTTCAAGGACTTCGCTGAGGTGGAGCCGTTCGAGCACCTCGACCGTCCCGGGAGGAGGAGCCGAAGCCCCCTCCCTCCCCCCGTCGTTCCTCCGCCCCCTCCGGCCACCCCCGGCGCCGACGTCGCTTCCCGCGGCGGGTGACACGCGCGGGGGCGGCATCGCGGCGCCCGCCCTCCCCCACTAGATTGTGAACCCGCCGGGCGGGCCGCACCGCGGTCGGTCCCGAGCCGACTCCTTCTGAATCGGAGCCTTCGTGGCCAACGTTCCGCACCTCGAATTCGAACGCGACATCGTCGAGATCCAGGGGCAGATCGACAAGCTTCTCACCCTCGCCGACGACAAGGGCATCGACGTCACGGCAGACCTCGAGGCGCTGCACGACCGCCTCGAGACGCTGAAGCTGGACACCTACCGCAACCTGCGCCCCATCGAGCAGGTCCAGGTGGCACGCCATCCCCGCCGACCCTTCACCCTCGACTACGTGAGTCGCACCTTCACCGACTGGATCGAACTCCACGGCGATCGTGCCTTTCGCGATGACGAGGCGATCGTGGGGGGGTGGGCGCGACTGGGCGGCCATTCGGTGATGGTGATCGGGCACCAGAAGGGCCGCGACATGAAGGAAAACCTCCGTCGCAACTTCGGAATGCCGCACCCGGAAGGGTACCGGAAGGCGCTGCGCCTCATGCGGACGGCCGAGAAGTTCGGTCGCCCCGTCATCACCCTCATCGACACCCCCGGCGCCTACCCGGGAATCGGCGCCGAAGAACGCGGCCAGGCCGAGGCGATCGCGATGAACCTGCGCGAGATGGCCCGCATGCGCGTACCGCTGATCTCGGTCGTGATCGGCGAGGGTGGCTCGGGGGGGGCGCTGGCGCTCGGGGTCACCGACCGGATCCTGATGCTGGAGCACTCGATCTACTCGGTGATCTCGCCGGAGGGGTGTGCCGCCATCCTCTGGCGCTCCGCCGAGCACCGGGAGAAGGCCGCCGAGGCCCTGAAACTGACCGCGAAGGACCTTTTTGCGCTCGGGGTCTGTGACGAGATCGTCTCCGAGCCCTCCGGGGGGGCGCATTCCGACTGGGACGCGACCACCGCGGCGCTGCGCGACGTCCTCCTCCGCCACCTCGGCGAGTTGCAGCAACTCGACCCCGAGGAGCGACTCCGGCAGCGCCACGCCAAGTTCGAGGCCATGGGGGAGTGGCTCGGCGAGGACCTCGCGCGGGGGGCGTGAGGTGACCGCCTTCGCCGAAGTCCGCTTCAAGGGAACCCGCCGCGGGTACTTCACCGCACCCGGGATGGACCTCCGCCCGGGGCAGTGGGTGATGGTGGAGGCCGACCGGGGGGAGGATCTGGGTGAGGTGACAGCCGTGGGGGTGATCGCCGAACGGAAGTGCTCCGCCTCGGGGGGGTGTGCGACCCCGGTCCCCGAGCAGAAGGTGCTCCGCGAAGCGGCCGACGACGAGGTGCGCCGCCTCGACCAGATCCGCGCCGACGAGGTGCGGGTGCGCACCGAGGCCCGCGAAGTCGTGAAGCGGCACGGCCTCAAGATGAAGGTGACGGAGGCCGAATGGCAGCACGACCGCAACAAGTTGATCCTCTACTTCACGGCCGATCGGCGGGTGGACTTCCGTGAACTCGTCCGCGACCTGGCCCGCACCTTCCGCACGCGTATCGAACTCAAGCAGATCGGGGTCCGCGACGAGGCCGCCCTCCTCGGGGGAGTGGGACGCTGCGGACGCGAACTCTGCTGCACGACCTGGCTTCCCGAGCTCAAGCCGGTCAGTCTCCAGCTCGCGAAGGACCAACGGCTTTCGCTCAACCCGGCCCAGATCTCGGGGTGCTGCGGTCGCCTCATGTGCTGCCTCATGTACGAGCACCGCACCTACGTCGAGGCTCGCCGCCGCTTTCCCCGTGAAGGCCGCACCCTCCGCACCCGCCTCGGCGAGGAACGTGTGGTGGCCGTCGACGTCCTGCAGGAAACGGTGACCCTTCGCAACGAGTCCGGGCAACGGCGCACCCTCCGCCTCGACGAACTCCGCGACGAAGTCGGGACCGCGCCGCGCGCCGCCCCCGGCACCGACCGCTGACCCTCAACGGAATCCTGGCCGTGTCCGACCGTCGGTATCTGACCACCCCCATCTACTACGCCTCCGGCGAGCCGCACATCGGGCACGCCTACACGACGATCCTCGCCGACGCCCTCGCCCGCTTCGAGCGGCAGGCCGGGCGCGAGGTCCGGTTCCTCACCGGCACCGACGAACACGGGCCGAAGATCGAGGAAGAGGCTGCCCGCCGCGGACTCACCCCCCAGGAGCTCTGCGACGAGATGGCCGCACGCTTCCGCGAGGCGTGGGAGATGCTCGAGATCCGCTTCGACCGCTTCATCCGGACCACCGAAGACGAACACAAGGCCGTCGTCCGCGCCTTCGTGCAGCGGCTGCACGATCGCGGACACATCTACGCGGGGACGTACCGGGGGTGGTACTGCGTGCACGAGGAGCGCTACTGGACCACGAAGGACCTCGGGCCGGACCAGAGCTGCCCCGACTGCGGACGTCCCGTGCGCGAGATCGAGGAAGAGAACTGGTTCTTCCGGATGAGCGCCTTCCAGGACGAACTCATCCGCCACATCCGGGCCCACCCCGACTGGATCCGCCCGGAAGTGCGCCGCAACGAGGTCCTCGGCTTTCTCGAGAAGCCCCTCGCCGACCTCTCCATCTCGCGTCCGCGGAGCCGGGTGGCGTGGGGGATCCCGCTCCCCTTCGACGACGACCATGTGACGTATGTGTGGGTCGATGCCCTGATCAACTACCTGACCGGCTCCGGAGCGATCGATCCCGCCCTGGGGGCGGCGGCCCCCGGCTTCGACGACCCATCCGGCTCGTGGTGGCCGGCCGATCTTCACATCATCGGCAAGGACATCCTCACCACGCACGCGGTCTACTGGCCGACGCTTCTCCTGGGGGCGGGCCTGCCGCTTCCGAAGCAGATCCTGGCCCACGGGTGGTGGGTGGTGGGTGAAGCGAAGATGTCGAAGTCGTTCGGCAACGTGATCGACCCCCTCGAACTGCGGGAGACCTTCGGCACCGACGCCGTCCGCTGGTACCTCCTGCGCGAGATGCCGACCGGGGCCGATGCCTCGTACACCCCCGAGCGCTTCCTCATCCGCTACGGGGAACTCGCCAACATCTGGGGCAACCTCGCGCAGCGGGCGCTCTCGATGATCGAGCGCTACCGCGACGGCATCGTCCCGGACGGCGACCCCGGACAACTCGACACCGCGATCGACGACACCCTCGCAGGGGTCCGCACCTCCCTCGCGAGCCTCCGCCTGCATGAGGCGCTCGGCCAGGTGATGGAACTCGCCCGCACCGCGAACGGCTACGTCGAGGAGCGCGAACCGTGGGCCCAGGCGAAGGACCCGGCCCGGAGCGGGGCGCTCGACGACACCCTCGCGACGCTGGCCCGCGTGCTCACCGTCCTGACGGCCCTCTTCCACCCGGTCTGCCCGGAACGGTCGACGGCGCTCGCCCACCGGCTGGGGCTTTCTGCGGTCCCGACGATCGCCGAGGCCCGCACCGACCGCCCGGCCGGGCGCCGGGTGGAGCGGGGCGACCCCCTCTTTCCGCGCATCGAGGGGTGAGTCGGCCGGGGCGAATTCCGACGTTGACACATTCGTCGGGGCGGGTCTAGCTTTCCCCCTTCGTCTTCCCGGACCGATGATGCGGTCCGGATGACGCGGCGCTTTCGATCGAGTTCTCGTACCCCGAGCCGAATGCACGACGACCGCTGGACCCTCCTTCTGGTCCGGGGACACCGCGACCCCGTGCGGCAGCTCTCCATCTCCCACATTGTCCTGCGACGGCTCGGCTGGGCCCTGGGCATCGCTGCCCTGGTCGTCCTGCTCGGGGCGGGAGTGGTCGGATTCAGCGGCCTCGGCCTCCAGGCCAGGGGGATCGGGCACCAGAACACGGCCCTCGTCGACGAGATCGAGCGGCTGCAGAACGAGGTCGGAACGCTGGAGGGCGTGCTCGGATCCCTCCAGGAGCGGGAGGCCGAATTGCGCGCACTTGCCGGTCTTCCCCCCCTCGACCGCGACGTCCTCGCGGCCGGCGTCGGCGGACCGGGAAGCCGGACCCCGGAGTCCAACCCCCTCTCCGACGTGGACGCAGAGCTCGGCGGGCGCGCCTTCGCGGTCGACTACGATCTCGACGCCCTCCAGCGACGGGCCCAGGTGCTTCTCGCCAGCATGGACGAGGCCGCCGACTCGCTCGCCAACCAGCGCGACCTCCTCCTCTCCACCCCGACGCTCTTCCCCACGGCGGGGTCCCTCACCTCGGGGTACTCCCAGGCGCGGCGCCATCCGATCCGGAACGAGGTGCTCCCCCACCCCGGCGTCGACATCGCCGCACCGAGCGACACCCCGATCCTCGCCGCCGGGAAGGGGCGGGTGATCCGGGCCGGATGGATGGCGGGGTACGGGCAGACGGTGGAGATCGACCACGGGAACGGCATCACCACCCTCTACGCCCACGCCTCCCGGCTCCTGGTGCGCACCGGCCAGGAGGTCGAGCGCGGTGATGTCATCGCGCAGGTGGGTCGCACGGGCACGGCGACCTCGCCGCACCTCCACTACGAGGTGCGCGTGAACGGGCGGCAGCAGAATCCGCTGAACTACATGCTGCCCGGAACGATCCACTGACCCCCCGGGGCCTTCCGCCGTCCCCCTCGCCACCGCTGCCGCCGCGCCCCTGATGGATTCGAAGCGAACAGTGAGGTCCGGCCTCATCGGATTCCTCATCGCCCTCGCCGCGCCTTCGGTGCTTGCCGCGGCGACGCAGTCCCCCTCCCCCGCCGCGGCCGGGTCGGTCGACCCCCTCGTGGCCCGCCAGACGGCACACCCTTCGGGATTCCCGCGCATTCTCGTGCTGGACGACCCGGGGTCCCCCCTGGTCACCTTCCGCCTCTCGGTGCCCCTCGCTCCGGGGGTCGACGCCGCGGCTGCCGCGCCCATCATCCTCGCCCTGGCCGAAGAGCGGATCCGGGGGTCGGCCGCGACGCTGGGGGCCCAGATCGACTTCGGGGCCACCGCCTTTTCGGTCGCATACACGGTCACAGGCGCGCTCGCCGACCTCGACCACCTCACCTACCTCCTCCGGCAAGCCACGGCGGCGCCCCGTCCAGGAGAAGGATTCGCGGTCGCGCGTTCCGTCCTGGAAGGCCGCCTCACCCGCATCGGCGAGACGGGAGAGGGACGGATCGAGGCCGAACTCCGGAGCCAGGCGGCCCCGGAGGAGGCGTCGGTGGCCGAGGTGCGCAACCGGCTGCGGCGACTCGAACTCGCCGACGTGGAGCGCATCTGGGAAGAAAGCCACCGCCCCGAACAGATGACGCTGGTCGTCGTGGGCGACGTCGCCATGCCGGTCCTCCTGGCGGCCCTCTCCGGACTGGGAGCCGCGCCCCCTCCGGGGCCGGCCCTCCCGCCGCTCCAGCCGTCGCTTCCGAGCCCCGACCGCCCCGACCTCCTCCGCCGGTGGTACGGCTTCGGGTGGTCGTCGTCGCCCACCCTGGACCCGCGGACGGCCGTGGCCGGGGCCCTCGCCGCCCGCCACCTGCGTGAGGAGCGGTCGGGATACGAGGCGTACGTGCGGCTCTGGGAGGGGCGCCATCACGACGTGCTCGCGGTGGTCGGCACGGCCTACCCCCGCGACGCCGCTGCCCTCCACCGCCGCCTCTCCGCCCTCCCCACCGAGCTCGCCGAAACCCTCGACGCCGGCGTCGTCCGGGAAGTGGTGGAGCGGTTGCGCTGGACCATGATGGGTCAGTCGCGCACGCCGTGGGGCCGAGCCAACCTGGTGGGCCGTTTCTTCGACACCGGAGCCGGCCCCGACGCCGCGCGTCGCTACATCGAGGAGATGCGGGGCCTCACCGTCGACGACATGCGGAGCTACCTCCTGGAACTCGCCGGCACTCCCCCCGTGGTTGCCGAGGTCGGGCCGTGAGCGCCGGCAGCCGCAGGGGGGTCCCTGCGCTCGTCGCCGCGCTTCTGGTGGCCCTCGCGCCGCACTCCCTCTCGGGGCAGGGGTGGACGGGCACCCACACGATCGAGACCCCCGCGTGGGCCGAGGCGATGTACGTGGACACCCGCCCCGCGGCACCCCTCGTCGGGGTCGCGGTCGCCTACCCTTCAGGGTCGGGCACCGACGCGTCGGGACTGCCGGGGGTGGGACGGGCCGCTGCCGAAGCGGTCGTGATCGGGATCGAGGAGCGGATGGGCGCGGGGCAGGCGGAAGGACGCGCGCGGGTGGAGCCCGACCGCACCCTCCTCACCTTCCTGGTCCGCCCCGAACGGGTCACGGAACTGCTCGACGTGGTGGGCAGCGTCACCGGCTCCCCCCTCGAGGAGGCGTGGATCCGCACCGCCCTCGAACGGCGGGCGGCCGTGCTCCGCTTCGAGGTCGACTCGCCCGTCCTGGAGGCCGACGCCGAGCGGCGGGCACTCCTCTACGGCGAGGGCGACCCGCGGGTGCGCCCGCCGGGCGGTATTCTCGCGGTCGTCGAGGGGGCGATCACCCCCTCCGAGATCGACGTGGCCCGCCGCGCCCTCTTCGGCAGTGGGGCGCACGTGGCGGCCGTGGGGGCGGTCATCGAAGAAGGTGTGGAGCCGATGGCGGGCCGTCTCGACGCGCTGCCCCCGCCCGTCGCCGACACCCTCGAGACCGACCGGGGTGATGCCCCCACCCCCGACACGGTACCGACCCCGCTCCCCCCGCCCTCCGCCGATCCCCCGCCCCCTCTCGCGACGGTCGGCCCCCCCGGGGCCACCGGCGACCGGCGGGTCGTCTACCGCGAGGTGACGAACAGCTGGATC
>CAYORZ010000079.1:0-7027 GCA_964406485.1 uncultured Gemmatimonadaceae bacterium
AGCCGCGCGCCCCTGGCGACGCCCCGGCGGGGGCGGGGGGCGTCGCGCGCATCTCGGGGAAGGAACTCGCCAGGGGATACGCGATCGGCGAGATCGCGCGGGTGCAGGTGCCGGCGGGGTCGCCCCTTGTCGGCGAGACGGCGGCCAGGCTCGGCTTCCGGCGGCAGTACGGGACCAACATTCTCGCGGTGCGGCGAAGGACCGGTCCCGGGGGACGCCGGGAGCGACGCCCGCGCACGGCCGACGAGGTCATCCGGGCGGACGACGAACTCGAGATGAGCGGGGGGGCGGCCGCGGTGGAGCGCCTCGCCCGCGATTTCGGGCTCGAAGTGATCGGTTTTCGCAGCACGGCCGACGCGGTCCTGGCCGAGGTCGTGCTCCTTCCGCGGTCGAATCTGATCGGCAAGACGCTCTCCGAGACGAAGTTCCGTACCCGCTACCGGGTGAACGTCGTCTCGATCCGCAGGGGCGACGGCCCCGTCGAGGGCGACATTGCCGCCGTACCCCTCGACTTCGGAGACACCCTGCTCGTGGCCGGCTCCCCCCGACGCATCGAGGAACTGCGCGACGAACGTCTGGATTTCATCGTGGTCGCCCAGACCGCCCCCGCCGCGCGCGACGGCCACTTCTCGCGGAAGGAATGGACGACGCTCGCGATCCTCGCGGCGATGGTGGGACTCCTGGCCTTCAACCTGCTCCCCGCGGTGGTGGCTGTGCTTCTTGCCGCGGTCGCGCTCGTCGTCGGCCGCTGCGTCGAGATGGAGACCGCCTACCGCTCGATGAACTGGCAGAGCCTGGTGCTCATCGCCGCGATGCTCCCCATGGCGACCGCCCTCGAGAAGACGGGGGGCGTCGACGTCATCATCGGGCTCCTCACGCCGGTGTTCGAGGCCGGACCGGTCCCGCTCCTCGCCGGCATCTTCGTCGTGACCGCGCTCCTCGGACAATTCATCTCCAACACCGCGACGGCCGTCCTGATCGCCCCCGTCGCCATCGGGGCGGCAGCCCACCTCGGCGTCTCGCCGTATCCGATCATGATGACCGTGGCCGTGGCTGCCTCCACCTCGTTTGCCACCCCCGTCGCGACCCCGGTGAATCTGCTCATCATCGGTCCGGGGCAGTACCGGGCGAACGACTTCGTTCGGGTGGGACTCCTGATCCAGGCGGCTGCGCTCGTGGTGACCCTCATCGTCGTCCCCCTCCTCTTCCCCTTGTGAGCACGGTGGAGTGAGAGGGGTATTCCCATATCATGATATCGTGATATATTGAACCCGACGCCGGACGATCCGGTGTCGACAAGCGGGGTCGCGCGCCGCGTCGCGAGTCCCCTCCCCACCTCCGGTCCTCGCATGCTCACGGGTCTCTTTCTCGCACTCCTGGTCGGTGTCTCGCTCGGACTGCTCGGCGGTGGAGGGTCGATTCTCACCGTCCCGATCTTCGTCTACGTGATGGGGATCGAGCCGAAGCCCGCGATCGCCATGAGCCTGGGGGTGGTGGGACTCGTGAGCCTGCTCGGGGTGCGGTCGCACTGGACGGCGGGGCGGGTCGACCTGCGCATCGCGGCAGTCTTCGGACCGATCGCCATGGTCGGCACCTACGCGGGGGCCCGCCTGTCGGTCTTTCTCACCGGGGCAGCGCAGCTGGCTCTCTTCGCGGGAGTCATGCTGCTGGCGGCGATCTTCATGTTTCGCGACCGCCCCGAGTCCCGGGAACGCCACGACGAGGCGCCCTCGCCGTCGCGCTGGTTGCTGATCGGTATCGAGGGACTCGCGGTGGGCATTCTCACGGGGCTGGTCGGCGTGGGCGGTGGCTTTCTCATCGTGCCGGCTCTCGTGCTCCTCGCCCACGTGCCGATGAAGCAGGCCGTCGGCACGTCGCTCCTGGTCATCGCCATGAAGTCGGCCGCCGGGTTCGTGGGCTACCTCGGCACCCCGGGAATCGACCTCTCGTTCATGATCTCGTTCAGCGCGGCCGCCGGGGTGGGCATCATCGGCGGATCGCGGCTGGTCGGCTTCATTCCGCAACGTGTACTTCGCCGGTCCTTTGCCGGCTTCCTGCTCGTCATGGGCATTCTCATCCTTCAGCAGAGCCTCTCATGATTCTCAAGCGCTTCTACGACGACACGCTCGCGCAGACGAGCTACCTCATCGGTTGTGCGGCCACGGGCGACGCCATCGTGGTCGACCCGTCCCGTGACCTGGATCCCTACCTCGCCGCTGCCGAGGCGGAGGGGGTCGAGATCCGGCACCTGACCGAGACCCACATCCACGCCGACTTCGTGAGCGGGCTGCGTGAGCTCGCCGACCGCACCGGCGCGCGGGCCTACCTCTCTCGGGAAGGGGGGCCGGAGTGGAGCTACGCCTTTGCCGACGAGATCGGCGCCCGCCTCATCGGCGACGGCGACGAATTCATGGTGGGCAAGATCCGCTTCACCGTGCTGCACACGCCGGGACACACCCCCGAGCACCTCACCTTTCTCGTGACCGACACTGCCGGGGCGGACCGTCCCATCGGGGCGCTCACCGGCGACTTTCTCTTCGTCGGTGATGTGGGCCGTCCCGACCTCCTCGAGAAGGCGGCCGGGGTCGAGGGGACGATGGAAGCGGGCGCCCGCGACCTCTTCGCGAGCATCGAGCGCTTCCGGGCCCTCCCGGACTGGCTGCAGATCTGGCCGGGGCACGGCGCCGGCTCCGCCTGCGGAAAGGGGATCTCGGCGATCCCGCACTCCACCCTGGGCTACGAGAAGCTCTTCAACTGGGCCTTCCGGATCGATTCCGAAGAGGACTTCGTGGCCGCCGTCCTCGAGGGTCAGCCCGAACCCCCGTTCTACTTTGCCGAGATGAAGCGGATGAACCGGGAAGGGCCGCCGATCCTGCGTGGCTTCCCCGTCCCCGCGACGGGTTCGCTGCAGCAGCTCGAGACGCTCCTCGCCGAGGGCGCTCCGGTGATCGACACGCGCAGCGCCGCGGAGTACGGCGCAGGCCACATCCCGGGCACGCTCAACATTCCGCTCAACCGCTCCTTCAACAGCTGGGCGGGGTGGCTCGTCGACTATGACACCGACTTCCACCTGATCGTCGATGAGGCCCATCGCGGCACGGCGGCGCGCGTCCTCGCGATGATCGGCCTCGACCGTGTCGCCCACACCTTCCCCCCGTCGGTCGTCGATGCGTGGGCGGCGAAGGGGCGCGACCTCGGTACCGTTGCCCTCCGCTCTCCCGACGACGTGGCCGAGCGGCTCGGATCTTCGGGCACCACCGTGGTCGATGTGCGCGGCGCCACCGAGTGGCGGGCGGGGCATCTGCCGGGGGTGGACCCGATTCCGGTGGGCCACCTCGGGCGGCGTCTCGACGAACTGCCTCGCGACGGCGAGCTGATCCTGCACTGCCAGGGTGGGGGGCGGAGCGCCATCGCCGTGAGCCTGCTCCAGCGGGCCGGCTTCGACAACGTCTCGCACATGGCGGGAGGGTTCGGGGCCTGGGCGTCGCAGGACCACCCGGTCGTGCGCGAGACTCCGGGTGAGGAGGGCGGGGGTGATGCTTGAGCTGATCCAGTCGCCCTGGCCCTGGTGGGTCGCGGGACCGGCGCTCGGCCTGACCGCGCCCGCGCTCCTCGTGATCGGCAACCGCATGCTGGGGGTGTCGGCCACCCTGCGCGCCACCTGCGCTGCCGTGGCCCCTGCGAAGATCGACTACTTCCGCTTCGACTGGCGGCGCGTGGGGGGGTGGAACCTGCTCTTCGCCCTCGGCATCGGCATCGGAGGGTGGCTGGCGGTCACGTATCTGGGGGCGGGTGAGGTGACGGTGTCGGCGGCGACCGGCGCCGACCTTGCCGCCCTCGGCCTCGGGCCCGTCCAGGGACTGGTGCCGGCCGAACTCTTCGAGTGGTCGGCCCTCGCGACCCTTCCCGGCATCGTCACGCTCGTCATCGGGGGATTCCTGGTGGGGTTCGGCGCGTCGTGGGCCGGAGGGTGCACGTCGGGTCACGCGATCCTGGGACTCGCCGACCGGCAGCTCCCGTCGCTGGTGGCCGTCGTCGGATTCTTCGTCGGCGGACTGATCGTCACGTGGTGGGTGCTCCCCCTCGTCTTCGGAGCGTCGACATGATCCGCTTTCTGCTTGCCGGCATCGGCTTCGGCGTCGTCCTGACGAAGGCCGAGGTCGTCTCGTGGTACCGCATCCAGGAGATGTTTCGCTTCCAGTCGCCGCACATGTATCTGATCATCGCCTCGGCGATCGCGGTGGCCGCCCTCTCGCTGCACCTCCTGCGGCGCTTCCACCCCCACACCCTCGCGGGCGAACCGCTGGAGATCCCCCCGAAGGCGTGGGGGAAGGGGGTGCGCTACCCGGTCGGAGGGGTGCTGTTCGGCGCCGGCTGGGCGTTGACCGGAGCGTGCCCCGGACCGCTCTACGCCCTGGTGGGAAGCGGCGTGTCGGTGGTGCTCGTCGTGCTCCTGAGCGCGCTGGTCGGGACCTGGAGCTACGGGTACCTCCGACCGAGGTTGCCCCACTGATGGCGGGCCGCATCATGACCCCCGAGGTCATCGAGCTGGTCGCGCAGCGGTTCAAGGCCCTCGCCGAGCCCGCCCGCCTCGCGATCCTCTCCGAGCTGCGCGAAGGCGAAGCCAACGTCACGCAGATCGTCGAACGCACCGCACAGTCGCAGGCCGCGGTCTCGAAGCACCTCGGGATCCTCCACGACCTCGGGTTCGTCTCGCGCCGCCGCGATGGGCCCTACGTGCTCTACGCCCTGGCCGACGACGACGTCTTCGTGCTCTGCGATCTGATGTGCGGCCGGATCGAGCGGGAGACGGCGGAGCGGGGCGGGATCCTGGCGGCCGGCGAAGCCGGGGAGGCAGAAGGCGACGAGCCGTAGTCGGAGGGCGCGGGACCGCACCGCCTCCCGGCCGGAGGGGGACGACGTCCTCGGGGCGCCAGCTCCCCCTCCGGTTTCGGGAGCGCCACGCGGTAGCGCGGTCACTCTTCGGAGGCGTCGTCCATGTACTCGGGACGCTCGCCCAGCGCGGACCACTTCTCGTCGAGGGCATCGAGGCGTTCGAATTCCTCGTCGGTGAGGTCCACATCGAAAGCGCCGAGGTTCTCGGCCATGTGCTCGAACTGGCCCGCCTTGGGGATCGGCACCACCCCGCAATGCAGGTCCCAGCGCAGGAGCACCTGAGCCGGGGTCGCGTCGTGTCGCTCGGCGATCTCTCGCAGCACCTCGTCGTCGAGCCGCTCTCCCCGGGTGAGGGGGCTGTAGGCCTGGAGCACGACGCCGTTGTCGCGGCTCCACTGCAGCATCTCCCGACTCCATCCGAAAGGCGACCATTCGATCTGGTTGACGGTGGGAAGCTCGCCGGTGGTCTTGTGAAGCTCGCGCATCTCCGCGATCGAGTAGTTGCTCACACCGATGTCGCGGGCCATCCCTTCGTCGCGGGCGCGGATCAGCCCTTCCCAGAGATGCACCCCCGCCCCGTTCTCCGGTGGCCGGTGGATGAGCATCAGATTCACGTACTCCTCGCCGAGTTCATCGAGGTTGCGCCGGGTGGCCTCGTAGGCGTCCTCGTCTTCCTCGATCTTGGTCACGAGAAAGATGTTGTCGCGACCGATGCCGTTCTTCAGGGCGCGCCCCACACCCGGTTGGGTGCCGTAATCGCCCGAGGTATCGATCATCCGGTAGCCCAGGGCGACGGCCTGTTCGACGGCGCGACTCGTGCCCTCGGTGAGCTCCCAGGTGCCGAGCCCGAGCATCGGCATCGTACGGCCGGTATGCAGTTCGACCGTGCTGTGGATATCCATGGGGGACTCCATCGTTCGGGGGTAGTGGTGGATACGAATGGAGTCCCTCACGCACGGGTCGTGCCGGAGAGGGGCGCGGGGGATCGTGACGGAGCGGTTTCGGGATCGGTGTTACGGACTTAGCCTGAAGCGAGCGACGGCTGACACCTTGTCGTCGACACCAACCGCGGAGACCGGTGGGATGCGTGCTGAGCGGCGAAACTGGACCCGAATCGAGGTAGAGGCACTGGTTGCTGACTACCTTTCGATGTTGGCGCTGGAGTTGTCGGGGGAGCGATACAGCAAGGCGGAGCACCGCAGAGCCTTGAAGGCTCAACTCGATGGTCGGAGCGATGGGTCGATTGAGTACAAACACCAGAACACCAGCGCCGTCCTGCTAGAGCTAGGCTTTCCCTACATCGAAGGGTACAAGCCTGCCTGGAACTATCAGCAACTTCTGTTCGAAGTGGTCCAGGACCGCCTTGGCAAAGCCAACGAACTCACTGACGCGGTACAGAGCGCGTTGGCACTCCCCGTGGGCGCGCCGAGCATCGACGGTGTCCTCGCCCGTCTGGTTGACCGACCGAAAGACGACCGTCCACCGGTACGGTATGGGGCCGTCCGGGAACAGCTCGGAAACGCACCCACACCGAACTACCTCCTGATGGAGTCGAGGAACTCCCAGTTGGGAATGGCTGGCGAACAGTTCGTCCTCGACTTTGAGCGCGCCCGGCTCTCCGCAGCGGGGAAGGACCGGCTTGCGGCAAACGTGGAGCACGTGTCCCAGACCCGCGGTGACCATGAGGGGTTCGACGTGCTTTCCTTCGAGACCGACAGCAGGGAACGCCTCATCGAGGTCAAGACGACGTCGTTCGGGCCGATGACGCCCTTCTTCGTTAGCCGAAATCAGGTCACGCGGTCTAGGGTCGACCGTGAGCGATATCAGGTCTACAGGGTCTTCAGCTTCAGAAAGAACCCTCGTCTCTTTGCCCTGCCAGGGGCTATCGACGACAACGCAGATCTCGAGGCGAACGAGTTCATAGCGCGACTTTGGTGATAGGGCCGGGCGATCGAGCCCCCGCCCCGCTTTTGGTCGTGTCGGCGTCGCTTACGGCGCAGTCCGCCAACCAGCGCGAGCACGAGCTTCCACGCGGCGGAGGAAGGCCTCAAAGGTGACCGCGGGTTGGTCGGGTGCTTGGGTCGTCGCGGTCGGTGGCCAGATGATCTCGTGAAACGGGTGGTCGAGTTCG
>CAYORZ010000079.1:7037-7545 GCA_964406485.1 uncultured Gemmatimonadaceae bacterium
GCAGCCAAGGAGCGAGATCCGGCAACCCGACTTGATCGGCGACCAGCAGTTCTCCAGAGATGAGCGCCGCCTCCAGCCTGCGAAGCTGCTCCTCCGTCGCCTCCCCGGCGAACACCACCTCGCCGTACTCCTTGTAGTTGGCCGCGTCTCGGTAGATGTACTCAAGCTTCGTGTTCATGGCGGGGTTCGGGGTTCGCGGTCATGGGGGGTCGAGCACAATCTACCCGAGCCCTCTCATCGCCTCGTCATCATCACACCCACCAGGTGCGTCGCGGCTTGGGCTCCGGCTGGGGACTCCGGGTCGGTTGGTGAGCTGCGATCGCGTCGGCGGGTCGCGCCTGCGATCACGCCGCTCGCGGCCTGCGCGCCACCCGGCTTGGCGACGGGGGGCGTCTCGGTTATCATTGTTGCGAATGAGAACCATTTTCAACCACGTGGACACGTGCAGAGGCAATCTGAAGTGGAGTCCGAGTCCGTCGCGATCCTCGCCCGTTCCCCGCGGGGGATG
>CAYORZ010000080.1:0-7495 GCA_964406485.1 uncultured Gemmatimonadaceae bacterium
CTTCATCGTGCGTGAGGTGCGGCTCCCCGGAGCGCTCGCTGCCCTCCTGGTCGGGGCGGCGCTCTCGCTCGCCGGCGCCGAGATGCAGACGATCCTGAACAACCCGCTCGCCAGCCCGTTCACCCTCGGGGTGTCGGCAGCGGCGACCCTGGGAGCCGCGCTCGCGATCGCCCTGGGCTTCGCGCTCCCCGGTGTTCCCGCGTCGTGGATCGTCTCGGCCAACGCGTTCCTCTTCGCACTCGCCTCCGTCTTCCTCCTGCAGAGCCTCGCGCGGCTGCGCGGGTCGGGGGCCCAGGACCTCGTCCTCTTCGGTATCGCCCTCGTCTTCGCCTTCAACGCGATGGTGGGGCTGATCCAGTACATCTCGAGCGAACAGGCGCTGCAGCAGATCGTCTTCTGGAGTCTGGGGAGTCTGGGGGGGGCCGACTGGGGCGGAGTACGGATCCTCGCGGTGGCGGTGCTCGTCACCGTCCCCTTCTCCTGGCGGGCCCGCTGGCGGATGACGGCGCTGCGGATGGGTGACGAGCGGGCGCGCTCGTTCGGCGTCGAGGTCGGGCGCCTCCGCTTCGCCGCCCTCCTGCGGGTGAGTCTCCTCGCCGCCACATCGGTGGCCCTCGCGGGTACGATCGGCTTCATCGGCCTCGTCGGGCCGCACCTGGCCCGTCTCCTGGTGGGGGAGGATCACCGCTTCCTCCTCCCGGCCAGCGCGCTGGCCGGCGCCCTGGTGCTTTCCCTCGCCTCGACGGCGAGCAAGGCCCTGGTCCCGGGTGCGGTGATCCCGCTCGGGATCGTGACTTCATTGATCGGTGTCCCCGCATTCCTCGTGCTGGTCATCGGTCGCAGGGAGCGTTTGTGATGGCAGCTACAGCCACGGAAGGATTGACGATCGAAGGGGTGCGCGCCGGCTACGGAGCCACCGACATTCTCGAGGAACTCGACCTCGGACCGCTCCGGCACGGCGAACTGACCGCCTTCGTGGGGCCCAACGCGGCGGGCAAGAGTACCCTCCTGCGGGCGATCGCGGGGTTGGTGCGGACGTCGGGTTCGATCCGCCTCGACGGCGACGAGCTCACCCGGCTGTCGGCCGGACGGCGTGCCCGGCGCGTCGCATTCATGCCGCAGACCCCCCCCGACCGCCTCCACCTCACGGTGCTCGAGAGCGTGATCGGGGCCCTCATGGTCGGCCCGACCGAATCCGGGACGGAGGGGCGTACTCCGGCCGAGGCGGCGCTCGAGGCGCTCGACCGTCTGGGGCTGCGGGAGCGGGCGATGGATCCGCTGGCCAGCCTCTCGGGCGGGCAGCGGCAGCTGGTGGGACTCGCGCAGGCCCTGGTGCGTCGCCCCACCCTCCTCCTCCTGGACGAGCCGACCAGCGCCCTCGACCTCCGGCTGCAGGTCGTCGTGATGCAGCTGCTGCGGGCCTACGCCCGCGAGGGCAACATCGTCGCCGTCGTGATCCACGACCTGAGTCTCGCCGCCCGCTGGGCCGACCGCGTCGTGCTCCTCGACGAGGGCGAGGTGGTGGCCGCGGCCCCCCCCGCCGAGGCGCTGACCGCCGAGCGGCTCCACCAGGTCTACGGCGTCGCGTGCCGGCTGGAACGCTGCACGCGGGGCACCCTCCAGGTGCTCGTCGACGACATCCAGGGGACTCCGTGATCGAAGGGCCCCCGGTCGCCCTTCCCCGGACCCACACGCTGGAGCTGCTCGACCAGGAACGCGACCTCCGGTATCGGCTCCTGGTTGCGGTCCCCGACGAACCTCCGCCCCCCGGCGGCTACCCCACCCTCTACCTGCTCGACGGCGGCGTCTGCTTCGGGACGGCGGTCGAGATGGTGCGGCTGCGCCGCAACCGGCCGGCGATGACGGGAATCGAAGCGACCGTCGTGGTCGGCATCGCTCACCCCGGGGTCCACCCCTGGGACCGGGGCCGGCGCACGCGGGACTACACCCCCGGTCCGGGGGGCGAGGGGGACGCCTTCGGGCGCTTCCTGGAGACGGTGGTCCACCCTGCCGTCGAGGAACGGCTGCCGACGGATCCGGCTCGGCGGGTGCTCGTGGGCCACTCCCTCGCGGGCGCCTTCGCCCTCGACCGGTGGCTCGAGTCGCCCGGGAGCCACGAGGGCGTGTTGGCCATCAGTCCCTCCATCTGGGCGTTCCGCGAACGACTCTTCAGCGCCATCACGAAGTCCCCTCTCGCGCCCTCCTCCGCCGAGCCCCGCCTCTTCGTCATGGTCGGGGAGTACGACCAGGCGCTCGCTCCCTGGCAGGAGGGGGGGCCGGACCCCACCGCACTGCGGCGCAAGCGGGCGGAGCGCCGGATGGTCGACGACGCCCGCGAATGGTGCGCGCAGCTGAACGCCGCTGCCGGCCGAACGATCGTCGGGTTCAGCGAGCTCGCGGGCGAAGACCACGCCTCGGTCCTTCCGGTGGCGCTGAGCCGGGCCCTCCGGCCCCTCGTCGGCATCCGGCAGGATTGACACGACCGCCCCGCCTCGGGACATTCTGTTTCGTTGAGACTGATTCTCAATCCATGAATTCCGGGTGCGCGCGATGCCCCACCTCTTCCTGATCCTGGCCACGCTGCTCCCGGTGGCCGCCCCTGCGGTCCCGCAGTCGGAAAGCGTTGCGATCACCGATGTCCGGGGGCGCACCGTCGTCCTCCCCGCCGGTGAGCGACGGGTGGTCATCGACGACGCACGCTACCTGACCGCCCTCGCGCTCCTCGTCGACGATCCGACGGCATCGCTGGTCGGGTGGGCGCACGACGGGCACCGCCTCGGCGGCACCCTCCATGCGCGCTTCCTGGACGAGTTTCCCCGACTCTCGTCGCTGGGTCGGGTCTCGAGTTCGGCCGACGCCTTCTCGCTCGAACAACTCCTCGCCACCGGGGCGTCGGTCGCGGTCTTCTCGCTCGGCCGCGGGCCGACCGACGCGCAGGTCGCGCAGCTCGAACGGGCCGGCGTGACGGCCGTCTTCGTCGACTTCTTCCTCGACCCTCTCGCGCACGTCGACCGCAGTCTCGAGATCCTGGGCGCGGTGGTGGGCGCCCCGGAGCGGGCGGCCGAGGTGGTCGCGTTCCGGCAGGAGCACCGGCGCGTGATCGAGGAGGCGCTCCGGGGCGAGGCGCTCGCCCGTCCCGATGTCTTCCTGGAACCGCACGCCGGCATGACCGCCGACTGCTGCAACTCGCCGGGGAAGGGAAATGTCGGGGTCTACATCGAGCTGGCCGGCGGTCACAACATCGGCGCCGACATCCTTCCGGGAGCGGTCGGCCGGCTGAGCATGGAGTATGTGCTGGAGCGCGACCCGGCGGTCTACATCGGCACGGGCGGGCCGCATCTGGAAGGGAGTGGAGGACTGGTGCTGGGCGACGGCCACGGCGAGGAAACAGCCCGGACGGCCCTCGCACGGGTGGCCGCGCGGCCGGGAATCCGGCTGCTCTCCGCCGTCCGCACCGGCCGGGTCCACGGCCTCTCTCACCAGCTGCTCAACTCCCCCCTCGACATCGTCGCTCTCGAGCTCCTCGCCCGCTGGCTGCACCCCGACCGGCTGGGCCACCTCGACCCCGCGGCCACCCTCCAGGCGCTCAACGAGCGCTACCTCGCCGTCCCCCTCGAAGGCACCTTCTGGGTGTCGATGAGCGATCCCCTCGTGGCCGGGGCCCAGCGATGACGCGCGCCGTGGTCCGGGGGCAGGAGCCGCTCGAGCGTCGGCCTCCGCCCGCGACGGAGCCGTCGCTCCCCACGCACTTCGCCTTCCTCTCGCGCACCGAGGCGATCCGGGTCGAGGGCGCCCGCCCGGCCGGTCCCGACGACGAGGAAGGGCCGGTGGCCGGGGCGATCGCCTTCGAGCGCGACCAGCCGGACGCGCTCCTCGCACCCGACGCCCTCGTCGTGGGGCTCCCCGTCGACCCCGTGATCCCCCGCGCGGTGCCCGACCTGCGCGCCCGCATCACCTCCGAACCGTCGCCCGCCACCTACGAACGGCAGGTCGCGGAGGTCGTGCGCATGATCGACGACTCCCTCCGCGAGGGCGGCGACCTGGAAAAGGTGGTGATCGCCCGCCGGCTCCGGGTCGTCTGCGACGATCCGATCGACGTCGACCACCTCTTCGCTCGCCTCCGGC
Source organism: uncultured Gemmatimonadaceae bacterium (assembly GCA_964406485.1). GTDB lineage: Bacteria > Gemmatimonadota > Gemmatimonadetes > Longimicrobiales > Gaopeijiaceae > Gaopeijia. The sequence goes on from CAYORZ010000080.1 coordinate 4,126, forward strand.
GCGACCCCGAGGTGACCGCCTTCCGGATCGGCCACCGGGCCGCCGACGGGACCGCCACGGAGTGGATCGGCGCGACGCCCGAGCTGCTGGTCGACAAGCGCGGCGACCGGGTCCGCTCCTTCCCCCTCGCGGGCTCGGCCCCCCGCTCGTCGGAGTGGTCGGTCGACCAGGCCGCAGCCCAGCGACTTCTCGCCTCGGCGAAGGAGCAGACCGAGCACCGTCTCGTCGTCGAGCACGTCCTCGACGTGCTCGCGCCCTACTGCAGCGCCCTCAGCGCGTCCCGCACCCCCGTGCTCACGGGCACCAGCACCGTCTGGCACCTCGGCACCCCGATCGACGGAAGGCTGCGCGACCCCGAGACCCCGAGCCTGCTTCTCGCGCGCGCCCTCCACCCGACGCCGGCCGTGTGCGGGGTCCCCACCGACCGTGCCTTCGAGCTGATCGCCGGGATCGAGGGTACCCCCCGGGGCCTCTATGCCGGCGCCGTGGGGTGGAGCAACGGGCGCGGCGACGGACGGTGGATGGTGACGCTGCGCTGCGCCGAGATCCGAAGGCGCACGGCGATCCTGCACGCCGGCGCCGGGCTCGTGTCGCGCTCGGTGCCCCGCTCGGAACGCGAAGAGACTTCCGCGAAGTTCCGTGCGCTTCTCGATGCCTTCGGAGTGGCGGAGGTGAGCGAGTGAGGCGCACCACCCCCCCGCGGCAGGAGTGGCCCTCCGACTTCGAGGAGCGCTACCTCGCGGCCGGCTACTGGACCGACGAGACGCTGCCCGGCTACTTCCGCGCCCGCGCCGAAGCCCACCCCGAGCGGGTGGCCGTGGCGACGGCCGACGGCCGCCACAGCTACGGCGAAATCGACCGCCGCTCCGACGCCGTGGCCGCGGGGTTGCGGGCTGCGGGTCTCGGGCCCGGCGATCGCGTGGTGCTGCAGCTGCCCAACGTCGTGGAGTTCTTCACCGCGCTCTTCGGGACGATGCGGGCCGGGCTGATTCCGGTCTACGCCCTCCCCGCCCATAGGCGCAGCGAGATTGTCCACTTCGTGCAGGGCGCCGACGCCCGCGCCTTCATCACCTGCGACCGCTTCGCCGGCTACGACCACCGGGTACTCGCCCGCGAGGTGCAGGCCGAGGTGGGCCCTCTGGAGACCTTCATCGTGGGCGAGGCCGAGGAGTTCCACTCCTTCGCCGCCCTCGAGGCCACCCCGCCCCGGCGCTTCGACGACCCCGACCCCGCCGCCGTCGCCTTCCTCCAGCTTTCGGGGGGCAGCACGGGACTTTCGAAGCTGATCCCCCGCACCCACCGCGACTACGTCTACACGCTGCGCGAAAGCGCGCGGATCTGCGAACTGTCGGAATCGACCGTCTACCTGGGCACCCTCCCCATCGCCCACAACTTTCCGATGAGTTCCCCGGGCACGCTCGGCACCTTCTACGCCGGCGGTACGGTCTCGCTCACCCTCTCGCCGAGCCCCGAGGCCGCCTTTGCCGCCATCGAGCGCGACCGGGTGACCCTCACGGGGGTTGTGCCTCCGCTGGCGATCCTCTGGACGCGGGCCGCCGCCACGACCGCGTTCGACCTCTCGTCGCTCGAGGTGCTCCAGGTCGGCGGCGCGCGCTTCGCTCCCGAGGCGGCGCGGCTGGTCGAGCCGGCCCTCGGGGTGACCCTGCAGCAGGTCTACGGCATGGCCGAGGGACTGGTCAACTACACCCGCCTCGACGACCCCGAAGAGGTGCGGATCCTCACCCAGGGGCGTCCGATCAGCCCCGACGACGAGATCCGGATCGTCGACGCCGCCGGTCGTCCCGTCGCCGAGGGTGAGGCCGGAGAGCTCCAGACCCGCGGTCCCTACACGATCCGGCGCTACCACGCCGACGCCGAGACACAACGCCGTGCCTTCACCGCCGACGGCTTCTACCGCACCGGAGACCTCGTCTCGCAGACGCCCGAGGGGAATCTCGTGGTGCGCGGGCGCGTCTCGGATGTGATCAACCGGGGCGGCGAGAAGATCCCGGTCGAGGAAGTCGAGAACCACCTCATCGGGCATGAACGGATCCTCGACGCCGTCGTGGTCGGGATCCCCGATCCCCTCTTCGGCGAGCGAAGCTGCGCCGTGGTGATCGCCGACTCCCCCGCCCCGAGCGCCCGGGAACTGCGGGCGTGGGTCCGCGCGCGTGGCGTGGCGGGCTTCAAGGTCCCCGACGAGTTCGTCTTCACCAACCGCTTCCCCGCCACCGGCGTGGGGAAGGTGAGCCGGGGCGAGTTGCGGGCGGCCCTTCGCGAGAGCCTGCGGGAGCGGCAGCCGGAGTCCGCCGATGCCTGACGTGCAGCGCACGGGGCGGCTTCCTGACGCCGTCGCCTACGACCTTCCCACGGAAGCGGGGCCGCAGAGCGTGACCTGGCCCCTCGCCGCCGGACGAGCGGCCCTCCTGATTCACGACATGCAGGGGTACTTCCTGCGGGTGCATGGCGAGGGCTCCCCCCTGATCCGCGCCCTGGTCACCAACATCCTGCGGCTGCGCGAGCGGTGTGACGCCCGGGGGATCCCGGTCTTCTACACCCGGCAGCGCCCCCACACGCACACCCCGGACCGGGGACTCCAGGCCGACTTCTGGGGCCCGGGCATGTCGGACGGGGAGCAGGATCGGGCGATCATCGCCCCCCTCCGTCCGCGACCGGGCGACGAGGTGCTGCGGAAGTGGCGCTACAGCGCCTTCCACCGGGCGCCCCTCCAGGAGATGCTCGCGACCCGGGGGCGCGACCAGCTGATCGTCACCGGGGTCTACGCCAACATCGGCTGCCTCCTCACGGCCGCCGACGCCTTCATGCGAGACATCCAGCCGTTCATGCCGGTCGACGGGGTGGGCGATTTCACCCGCGACCGCCACCACGCCGCCACCCGCTACGTGGCCGCCCACCTGGGCCGCACGTCTACCGTCGACCAGCTACTTGCGGAGCTCTGACACCATGTCGCTCACCCCTGAGACCATGCGCGCCGACATCGCCGAGATGCTCGACTGCGACCCCGCGGAGATCGAGGAGGGGGTGAACCTGCTCGATCTGGGACTGGACTCGCTGCGCATCATGCAACTCACCGAGCGGTGGAGCCACACCGCCGATGTGCCCGTCGATTTCGCCTCCCTCGCCGAAGACCCCGAGCTCGGGGCATGGGTGCGGCTGGTGGCGGCCCCCACCGGGTGATCGAGGGGCGCCTCACCGAGGCGCAGGAAGGGCTCTGGCTCGCCCGCCGCCTCGATCCCGACAACCCTTCGCAGAACACGGGAAAGCTGCTGCGTTTCCGTGGTCCGCTGACCGCCGAGGGGATCGCGACCACCGTCGATGCCGTCCTGGCCGAAGCCGACGGGCTCCACCT
>CAYORZ010000081.1:0-6151 GCA_964406485.1 uncultured Gemmatimonadaceae bacterium
CCTGGCCAGATCCGCCGCAGCGTTGTTGGAGAGGTGGCCGTGGCTCGAGGCGATGCGGGCCTTCACCGACCAGGGGTAGGGGGCGGCGTGGAGCAGCGCTTCGTCGTGATTCGCCTCGAGTACCAGGAGGTGGCTCCCGCTCAGCGCATGGCGGATTCCCGCTGTCGGACGCCCGAGGTCGGTCGCGACCCCCACGCGGCACCCCGTCGTGACGTCGACGACCGCCACCCCGACCGGATCGGCCGCATCGTGGACCGTCACGAAGGGCTCGATGCGGAAGGGGCCGATCCGGAACGGATGCCCGGCCCGGTAGTCTTCCACCCGCTCCCCTCCCCGGAGGAGCGCCTGGCAGGCGTGCCGGGTGGCGGGGGTGAGGTAGAGAGGGGTGCCGTGGCGGCGGGCGTAGACCCCCATCCCGCGGGTGTGGTCGCCGTGGTCGTGGGTGATCACGATGGCGTCGATGGCGTCGGGGTCGGTCCCGACGGCCCGGAGGCGACGCGCGAGGTCGCGGGCCGAGAAGCCGGCGTCGATCAGGAGGCGCGTGTCGTCGGCCACGAGAAGGAGGGCGTTGCCCCCACTTCCCGAACCCAGCACCGAAACCTTCACCGCTCCCTCCTCACGCCCCGTGCGTGCGGGCCCACACCCGGCGGAGCACGCCCTCGACGCCCCCGGTCAGGTGGTGGTCGCGTCGGGCCATGGCCGCCCCGGCGATCTCCAGGAAGCGATCGAAGCGCACCGGCTCCGCCCCCGAGGGTCCGACCCAGGAGAAGGGTGGGAGCGACGCCGGGGCGACTCCGGTGCCGCCGAAGACGTTGGACCCCACCCCGACCACCCCACCGGTCGTCAGGAGCGTCCCGATGCCCGTCTTGACGTGGTCGCCGAGAAAGACGCCCACCTTCAGGAGGCCCGTATCGATCCTCCCGGCGGGGAGGGTGACCCGCACCATTCCGTAGCTGTTCTTGAGGTCGGAGTTCGTGGTCCCGGCGCCCAGATTGACCCACCGTCCCACGAGCGCGTGCCCGAGGTAGCCGTCGTGCGCCTTGTTGGCGAAGCCGAGAAAGACGGTATCGGCAATCTCACCCCGCAGCTTGCAGTGGGGGCCCGCCGCGACCCGGGCGAGCGATCCTCCGAAGACCGTGCAGTGCGGGCCGAGGTGGATCGGGCCGGCGAGACGGGCCGGCCCCTCGACCGTGGTCCCCTCGTCGAGGCGGATCGGGCCCGCCCGGAGGTCGAGCACCACCCCCGGACCGACCCGGGCGTCGGGGCCCAGGTGGAGGGGGTGCGGGCCGATCACGTGGACGCCGGCCAGGGCATCGGGATCGGGGGAGCTGCCCCCGTCGCCCGCGATGTCGAGGGCAAGGCGGGAGGCCGCCCGGCTGACGAGGTCCCAGGGCCAGGCGAGGGTGTCGGCCTCGACCTCCACCACCTCGTCGCCCTCCCGGAGGGCGGGGTGGGCGAGGCGGTCCGGCGACGGGGAGGGACTCCCCGCCGGGAGGCTCCACCCGACGACCTCGTCGCCCGCCCGGAGGGTCACGCGTCGGTCGGCGGGGAGGGGGGGAATCGTCTCGGCGACGGCTCGGGAGAGCCAGAAGAGTCGGGGGCCGCCGTCGGCGAGGGCGTCACCGGTCACGGCGGGGGGCGCGCCGGGTTCGTCCCACCCTGCCAGCTCGGTTCCGGCGAGGTGGGCGACGCAGCGACTCCCGCTCACCGCCTCGACCCGCTCCCGGAGGAGGGAGGCGCCGAAGCGGAGTTCACCGACGGGGCGCGCCTCGGCGAAGGGCGACCACCGGCGGGCACGCGCATCGTCGAAGACGACGAGCGCTCGCGCGTCACCCCCCATCGAGGATCTCCTCGATCCGGGCCACGAGCTTGCGGGGGCTGAACGGCTTGGTCAGGAAGTCGGCCGCGCCGAGCTGGAGCGCCCGCTGCCGGTCGACGTCCTGCCCCTTGGCCGTGAGGATCATGATCGGGGTCCCCCCCCGGTGCGCGATCGCCTTGAGCCCTTCGAGCACTTCCAGCCCCGATCCGTCGGGCATCATGAGATCGCTCACCACGAAGTCGTAGCGGAGCGTGGGGTCGCGGAGCCGGGCGAGCGCATCGTTTCCGTTGCCGACCGAGTCGACGGTGAAGCCGGAGTTCTCGAGAAGCGTCTCGAGCACGCGCCGGATGTGAGGCTCGTCGTCGGCGAGGAGCACGCGACGCCGCGGGGCTTCCCCATCGTTCGCTGATGCCATCGCAGACGCCTCCGGGAGTGCGGAAAGATGCGGCGGCGGAACCTACGCCGCCGGGGGTGTAAAGTCAAGCAATCAAGCGGCTTTTCGGGGTTGACACCAGACCCGATTCACGCCTACCCTTGCGGGTCGCCCCAGCGGTGACGACCCGGGCATCCTCCGCGATCCGCGACCCCGCGACCCCACACCATGCGTCTGCGCCACACTCGCCACCTTCGAACTCCCCGCTTCGTCGTCGTCCTCGCCCTCCTTCTCGGGGGCGGGGTCATGGCCGCGTGCGAAGACGATCCCTTCCGTCTCGACAACTGGATCGCCGACCCCGATACCGCCTTTCTCTACTCCCTGGCGCGCAGCGAGCCGAATCTGCCGTCCGGCTTCAACATGAGCAGCCGCGTGCGCTACCGGGTGGAGTCGGCAGCCGCGACGGGGAACTGGGACTTCCTGGTGAACACGGTCGACGGACGGATGGTGCTGGTCACCCCGTCGAACTTCGGGATCGACACGCGCGCCGCCATCGCGCCCATCGAGGGGCAGACCTTCGAGACGCTCCGCACGGCTCCCGCCGACACCGCCCGCTACATCCGGACCGAGCCCGTCCCGGTCGAGGTGGGGAAGGTGTACGTGGTGCGCACCAACCGCCGCCCCGATCAGTTCGGCCAGCAGTGCACCTTCTACGGCAAGCTGGAGCCGATCGAGATCGACGTCACCCACGGCACCTTCCGCTTCCGTTTCGATACCAGCCCGGTGTGCAACAACCGGGACCTGGTCCCGCCGAAGGACTGACGCATGCTCGACATCCGTCGCCTCCGCGAGGAGCGGGATGCGGTCGTCGCGGCCCTCGAGCGCCGGGGGGCCCCCTTCGCTGCAGAGATCGACGCACTGCTTGCGCTCGACACCCGTCGGCGAGAGGCGCTCACCGAAGTCAACGACCTCAAGGCCCGCCGCAACGCAACGAGTCGTGAAGTCGGCGAGCGGAAGCGGTCGGGAGAGCCGGCCGACGACCTCATCGCCGAGATGCGTGAGGTGGGGGAGCGGATCGCGGCCCTCGACCAGGAGGTGCGCGACGCCGAGGCAAGCATCCGCGACCGACTCCTCTCGATCCCCAACGCCCCCCTCCCCGAGGTCCCTGCCGGGGGAGAAGAGGCGAACCAGGTGGTGATGACCCGGGGCGCACGGCCCCGCTTCGACTTCACCCCCCGCCCGCACTGGGAACTCGGCGAGGCCCTGGGGATCCTCGACCTTCCGGCGGGTGCACGCGTCTCCGGGTCGGGCTTTCCCGTGCTCCGGGGGGCGGGCGCGCGGCTGCAGCGGGGACTCATCAACTTCTTTCTCGACCGCCATGTGGAGCGCCACGGCTACGAGGAACTCCGGGTCCCCTATCTCGTGCACCGCGGGTCGATGACCGGGACGGGGCAGCTTCCGAAGTTCGAGGAAGACTCCTACCACGTCGAGCGCGACGACCTCTGGCTGATCCCGACCGCCGAGGTGCCGATCACCAACCTCGAGACGGGCGAACTCCTCGACGCCGTCGACCTTCCCCTGCGGTTGACCGCCTGTTCCCCCTGCTTCCGCCGCGAGGCGGGGGCGGCCGGGAAGGACACACGCGGTCTCCTGCGGGTCCACCAGTTCGACAAGGTCGAGCTCGTGCGGTACGAGCGCCCGGAGCGGGGGAGGGAGGCGCTCGAGGAAATCACCCGCGAGGCCGAGGGTCTTCTCGATGACCTGGGACTCCATTGGCGCCGGGTGCTCCTCGCCGCAGGCGACCTCGGCTTCGCCTCGGCGATCACCTTCGATCTCGAGGTGTGGGCCCCGGGCGTGGAGGCGTGGCTCGAGGTCTCGAGCTGCTCGCTCTTCACCGACTACCAGTCCCGGCGTGCCGAACTGCGCTTCCGCCCCGCGCCCGGCGAGAAGCCCGAGTACGTGCACACCCTCAATGGATCCGCCCTGGCCCTTCCGCGCACGGTGGCGGCTCTCCTGGAGACCCACCAGCAGGCCGATGGATCGGTGCGGATTCCGGAGGTGCTCCACGGCCACGTGGGGATGGAACGGATCGCGGCGGAGCCATGAGGCGGGAGCGGTGGCCGCTGGCCCTGGCCACGCTCTTTCTCGTCCTGCTCGGGTGGTACCTGGTCTACACCCGGAGCATCGGAGCGGCGCTCCAGCAGAACGCCGAGACCCTCACGGAGATCTTTGCCGAGGTCCAGCGGGCGGTCGCCGACCCCGACCCCCTGCAGACCGATCAGGCGCTCGCCCGCCTGCAGGATCTCGTGCTCTCGACCGACGTGCCCATCGTCCTGACCGAGGGCGAGGTGGTCACCGCCGCCGAGAACCTCCCCTTCGAGGTCGATCTCCGCACCGAAAGCGGGCAGGCTCGCGCCCGGGACTACGTGCGGAGCCTCGATCAGCGCAACCCTCCGATCGGGAGTCCCTCGGGACTCCGGATCCACTTCGGCGACCCCCCCATCGTGCGCAGCGTGGGGTGGATTTCCCTCCTGCAGACCGGGGGACTCCTTCTCACCGTCCTGGTCGGCTTCTCGGTGATCCGGGCACAGCGACGGGCCGACAGCGAGCGGGCGTGGACGGCCATGGCGCGCGAACTCGCCCACCAGCTCGGGACCCCCATCTCGTCGCTGCAGGGGTGGCTCGAGGTGCTCCGGCTGGGGCCGGACGAACGGCCGGGGGAACTCGGCGAGGAAGAGGTGGCCCGGGCCATGGCCGACGACCTCGTGCGACTCGAGGGGATCAGTCGCCGCTTCGAGCTGATCGGCCGGGAACCCGAACTCACCCCCCTCGCCCTCCAGGAAGTGGTCGGCGAACTCGAGCGGTACCTTCAGGCTCGCCTCCCCCGCTTCAGCCGGGGGGTGGAGCTGAACGTCGACGTCCCCCCCGACCTCCCGCCGATCGAGGGAAACGCCGTCCTCCTCACCTGGGCTCTCGAGAACGTGGTCAAGAACGCCCTCGACGCCCTCGCGGGGCGCGACGGAGAGATCGACATCCGTGCGTTCGAGGGGGAGGGGCGGTGGATCCACCTCCAGATCCGGGACACCGGACCGGGGGTGGAGACCGAGGTGCGCGACCGGCTCTTCGAGCCCGGCGTGAGCACGAAGGCAGGAGGATGGGGAGTGGGTCTCGCCCTGACACGGAGGATCGTCGAAGGGGTGCATCGGGGGCGCATCGAACTCTTGGAGGGCCGCCCCTGGGGGGCGACCTTTGAGATCCGGCTCCCCCGGGCGTCCGGGTAGTCCGGTCCCCTGTCGGGTTCCCCCTCTCGCTCCCCTTCCTTCGTCCCGAACCGGCGGCCGACGTGCGTTCCAGCTCCACCGATATCCTCGAGCGACTCAATCCCGAACAGCGGCTCGCCGCCGAGCATTTCGAAGGTCCGGCCCTCGTCCTGGCCGGCGCGGGCTCGGGGAAGACCCGGGTCCTCACGACGCGGATCGCGCACCTCGTCCGGGAGCACGGTGTGCCCCCCGAGCGGATCCTGGCCGTCACCTTCACCAACAAGGCGGCGGGAGAGATGCGGGAGCGGATCGCCACCCTCCTCGGCGGTGAGCCGCGGGGCATGTGGATCGGAACGTTCCACGCCCTCGGCGCGCGCATCCTCCGCCGCCACGCCCCCCGTCTCGGGTGGGACCGCGCCTTCACGATCCTCGACGCCGAGCAGTCCCTCCGCCAGATCCGGCGCACCCTCGAGGAGCAGGGGGTCGACCCGAAGCGCTTCAACCCCAAGGGGGTGCGCGCGATGATCTCCGACGCGAAGAACCAGCTCGTCTCGCCGTCGGCATTCGCCCGGGAGCATGGGGAGAGTTTCGACCTCTTCGCGCGCATGGTCGCCAAGGTATATCCGGCTTATCATAACGCGCTCAAAAGCCAGAATGCCATGGACTTCGACGATCTGCTGGTGAATCCGGTCGAACTCT
>CAYORZ010000081.1:6161-7404 GCA_964406485.1 uncultured Gemmatimonadaceae bacterium
GGTGCTCGGCCACTACCGGGATCGCTTCTCGTTCCTGCTGGTCGACGAGTACCAGGACACGAACCGCGCGCAGTTCCGCTTTCTCGAACTCCTCGCCGCCGGGCACGGCAACCTGATGGTGGTGGGCGATGACGACCAGTCGATCTACGGGTGGCGGGGCGCCGACCTGCGCAACATTCTCGACTTCGAATCCGCCTGGCCGGGCGCGCTCGTGGTCCGCCTCGAACAGAACTACCGCTCCACGGCGGTGATCCTCGAGGCGGCCAACCGGGTGATCGCCGAGAATGTACACCGGAAGGGGAAGGTCCTCCGCACGGAGCGGGTGGGGGGCGAGAAGATCACGGTCGTCGAGGCCTTCGACGAAAACGACGAGGCGCAGGTCGTCGTCTCCGACGGGCCGCTGCCCAGCAACTTCGCCGTCCTCGTCGTGGTCTACACGGTGGCCGCCAACGCCACCGAGCGGTGGCAGTCGCAGGCGGTCCTCGGTGCGGCGCTGCTGGGGGCCCCGAGCGCGGCCCTCGACTGGTACGGCACGTCGCCGCGCCTCGACATGGTCTTCACCGCCGGCGTGCTGGCGATGGTCGTGGTCATCGCCTGGGTGCTGGGCGACGTGGTCCGGCGGCGGCGGCTGGTCGTCGCGCGGCTGCGGGAGCAGAACGAGGCCCTGGCCCGCGACCAGGAGCAGCGTGCACAGCTCGCCGCGCAGCGGGAGCGGGCGGCGATCGCCCGGGAGATGCACGACATCGTGGCCCACTCCCTGTCGGTCGTCGTCGTGCAGGCCGACGGGGGAGCGTATGCCGCGCGCGCCGCCCTGGAGCGGACCGGCGACGGGGCGGCGGACCCCGGTGCTCTGCGGGACGCCGCCGAGACCCTGGAGACGGTGGCCGCCACCGCCCGGGCGGCGCTGGCCGACACCCGCCGGCTGGTCGGGGTGCTCCGGGAGAGCGGCAGCGCCGCCGAGTACAGCCCGCAGCAGGGCCTGGCCCACCTCGACGAGCTGGTCGGCCGGCTCACCGACGCCGGGGTCCCGGTGCGGCTGGCGGTGCGCGGTGAGCTGGACGGCCTGACCCGGGAGGTGGACCTCGCGGCCTACCGCGTGGTGCAGGAGTCCCTGACCAACGTGCTCAAGCACGCGGGCCCCGGTGCCACCGCCGAGGTCGACGTGCTGCGCAGCCCGGCGGTCCTCCTCGTCCGGGTCAGCGACACCGGGCGGGGGCCGGGTGAGCACGACGGCCGGGGCAAC
>CAYORZ010000082.1:0-7341 GCA_964406485.1 uncultured Gemmatimonadaceae bacterium
CCCCGTCGAACCAGATCTCGAAGTCGGCGTCGCGGAAGCGGGGGTGGAAACGGTAGATCGCCTTGAGGTGGACGGTCTCTCCCCACCGGGCCGGGTGCGCCATCGCCGAGAGCATCACGCCGTTCCGGATCCACGCCGAGGGATCCCGGGCGAAGAGGTGGTTGGGAAGCGGCCGGAGGACGAAATCCACCGGTGACGCGGCCGCGGCCCACAAGCCGCGGGGTCGGAAGGGGAGTTCACCTACCGTGATGCCCCCGATGAGGTGCTCGGCGAGGAGGGGCGAGTCCATCTCCCGGAAGGCACGGCGCAACTCGCCGTGGATCGTGGCGTCGCGGACCGGTCCCAGGCGCTCCTCCAGTACCCACGTGCGCGCTGCGGGGTCGTCGAGCGTCTCGGCGAGGAGCTGCGAGACGTAGAGCACCTCTGCCCCGCGGTCCCGCAGAAGCTGGGCGAAGGCGTCGTGGTCCTCCTGCGCCTGGCGCACCCACAGCACCTCGTCGAAGAGCAGGCGATGGCGGTTCGACGGGGTGAGCCGCTGCAGGCTGAGGTCGGGACGGTGCAGCAGCACGCGGCGGAGCGTGCCCACCTCCGAGTCGACGTGGAAGTCGGAGCGCGGTGCGGGCGTCATCGGACCGCTCCCGCGAGGGAGGGGACTCCGGGGCGGGCGGCGGCGCCCGGAGCATGAACGACGGGGGTGCTGCACCGATGCGACGTCACGGGACTCTCCGAAGAAGGGGATGCTCCCCGCGACAATGCCACGATACCCCCTTCTCCGTCCAGTCGGGGCGCTCGCCTTCCGGCGTGGAATCCCCCATACTGGCGCCATGCACCGCTCCGACTCTGCCCCGTTGCCGCTCCGCCTGCCGTGCGGACGGCCCGCCCGCCCGCGTCAGGCGACCCGGCTCCTTCTTCTGGCGCTCCTCGTCATTGCCCCCCTCGCTTGCAGCGACGGCCGCGCCCTGCGCGACCCCACGCCCGAGCACCTGTCGGCGGTCGCCCCCGACTCGTTCACGGTCCGCTTCGCCACCAGCGCGGGCGACTTCGAGGTGCGCTTCATCCGGGCCTGGTCGCCCCTCGGGGTTGATCGGGTCTACCACCTCGCCCGGCACGGCTTCCACGAAGGGGCGCGGCTGTACCGCAACAATCCGCGTGTGGTGCAGTTCGGCTACTCGGGCGACCCCGTGCTCGACAGCGTCTGGCGGGCGCACCCGATCGCCGACGAACCGGTGGTGGCCACCAACCGGAGAGGGGCGGTCGCGTTCGCCCGCGGCGGGCCCGACACGCGCGACTTCCAGCTCTTCATCAACCGGATCGACAACCCCGACTACGATGACTGCTGCGGCGGTGGCTATCCGCCGGTCGGGTGGATCACCCGGGGGTTCGAGGTGATCGATCGTCTCCATGGGGCGTACGGCGAACTGGAGGCAGGAGCGCAGGGGCGGATCTTCACGGAGGGCAATGCCTACCTCCGTGAGCGCTACCCCCTGCTCGACTCCATCATCTCGGTGCGCGTGCTCCGGTGACAGCGCCGATCGCCCCGCCCGCCGGCGCCCGCACCGCTTGCGCCCGGTGGCGGGCGCGACGAATGTGTCCGGGTCGTGACGCATCATGGAACGCCGGACCGGAGGATCGATGAGCAGGTGGAGGGTGTGGAGCGGGGTGGCGATTCTCGTCAGCGCCCTTGCGGCCTGTGACGATCCAGTGGGGCCTGCCGTCGAGATCGCCGGAGAGTACGAACTCGCCGCCACATTGCGTGACGACGACTTCCGCGCCCCCCTCGGGCCGTCGGACCGCGGCGCCCTCCTGGTGCTCCACGCCGACCGCAGCTGGCTGCTGATCCGCCACGACGCCGGCCGCCCGCCCGCGCGCGACGGCTTCGGACTCACCGACCGCTACCGCTTCGTGGGTCCCGAGGGACGGGCGCTCTCGATGTTCACCGAGGCCGACCCCCTCGCGGGGGTGGCCAATGCCACGGCCATCATCGACGCCGACACCCTGCGGTGGGGCCACGAGATCTTCGTGCGCCGGTGAACGCTCCCGCGCGCCCGGGTGCAGTCGTCCGGGGCCGCGCACGGCCGTCCCCCGAACCGGGTCCTCGCATGCGCCACTTCCGCCTCGCCGCCCTCCTCCTCGTCGTTGTCCCGCTCGCGTTCGGGGGGTGTGCCACCTTCCAGCAGATTGCGGCGCTCCGCGACGTGGACTTCGCCCTGCAGCGCGTCGTCCAGCTGCGCCTTGCGGGAGTCCCCCTCGATGGGGTGCGCTCGTACGCCGACCTCTCGGTGACCGATCTGGCGCAACTCTCCCTGGCGCTGTCGCGCCAGGAACTCCCCCTCTCGTTCAACCTGGTCGTCCGGGGCGAGAATCCGCCCGACAACCGGACCGACGCGCGCCTGGTGCGCTTCGACTGGACGCTCCTGCTCGAGGACCGCGAGACGATCAGCGGGGTCTTTACCGATGAAGTCGTCTTCCGCCCCGGCGAGGCGACGACCTTCCCCCTCCGGATCGAGCTCGACCTTCTGGAGTTCTTCGACGGGAGCGCCCGCGAGCTGAGCGAACTCGTGCTCAACCTGAGCGGACAGGGGGGAGCCCCCACGCACGTGGCACTCCGGGCCAACCCGACCATCCAGACCGCCCTGGGACCGATCCGCTACCCGGGCGACATCACGATCGTCTCCACCACCGTCGGACGCTGAGATGCTTCGACCTTCGTTTCCCCTCACCGCCGAGGTTCGCGTGACGCCCCCGTCTTCTTCGCGCGCTTCCGTCCGGGCCACGGGCCTCGCCCCGCTCCTGGCCGCCCTGGTCCCCGCGGCGCTCGCCGCGCAGCAGTCCTCGCCCGTCGGTCCCGTCATCGAGGACGGCCAGGCGCAGATCGTTCCGGCCTTCGCCGACACGACCCGCTGGATCCGGGAGGACCTCTGGGTCGAGACCGAGTTCGACACCGACGCCGACGGCCGCCTGGACCGGGTCCACGTGAGCGTCGTGCGTCCCGGGCCGACCGCCGACGGACTCCGCGTACCCGTCATCTACGCCTCGAGTCCCTACTACGCGGGCACGGCCGGGGCCGACCTTCAGTACTTCTGGAACGTTCAACACGATCCGGGGACCCCTCCCCCGCCGCGCAAGCCGATGCCGTCGGTCGAGTACCGTGAGAATCGCCCCACGATCTCCAACGCCGAAGTGGCGACGTGGGTGCCGCGCGGCTTCGCCGTCGTCCACTCCGAGGCGCCGGGGACCGGGATGTCGCAGGGATGCGTCTCGATGGGGGGCGAGTGGGAGGCGCTCGCGCCGAAGGCGGTGATCGACTGGCTGAACGGTCGGGCGCGCGGCTTCACCACCCCCGACGGCGACGAGGTCGTCACCGCCGACTGGAGTACGGGGCGGGTAGGGATGACGGGGACGTCGTTCAACGGAACGATCCCGGTCGCCGCGGCCACCACGGGGGTCGAAGGGCTGGAGGTGATCATCCCGATCGCCCCCAACACCTCGTACTACCGCTACTATCGCTCGCACGGGCTGGTCCGGAGCCCGGGGGGGTACCTGGGCGAGGACATCGACGTGCTCTACGACTTCGTGAACTCGGGCGACCCCGCGCGGCGCCCCTACTGCGACGCGGAGTGGCGCGACGGACAGATGGCCTCGGGCATGGACCGCGTGACGGGCGATTACAACGACTTCTGGGCGGGGCGCGACCTCTGGAACGAGCTCGACGGCATCCGGGCCGCGACCCTCTTCGCCCACGGGCTGAACGACTGGAACGTGATGCCCGAGCATTCGGTGCACATCTACGAGACGCTGCGGGAGCGCGGGGTGCCGACCGGCCTCTACCTTCACCAGGGAGGACACGGCGGTGGGCCCCCGCTCGAGATGCGCAACCGGTGGTTCACCCGCTACCTCCTCGGTGTCGAGAACGGCGTCGAAGACGACCCGCCGGTCTGGGTGGTCCGGGAGGGCGCGCCCCGCGACCAGCCGGTTCCCTACCCCGACTTCCCGCATCCGGCGTCGGAGGTGGTACGCCTCCATCCGACCGAGGGGGGGGTGGCCCGAGGGGGACTCACTCCCGCGGGAGCGGGCTCGGGGGTGGAGTCGCTGATCGACGACGTCTCGTTTGAAGGCGCGACCCTGGCAGCCGCTCCCGAGAGTCCGCACCGGCTGCTCTATGTGACCGAACCGCTCGCCGAGGCCGTGCACATCAGCGGCACCCCGGTCGTGCGCCTCCGCGTCGCGTCGAGTGCACCGGCGGCCAACCTCTCCGTCTGGCTGGTCTCGCTCCCCTGGGTGGAGAGCCGCGACCCCAACACCAATCTGATCAACCGGGGGTGGGCCGATCCGGCCAACCGCAACGACCTCCGGACGAGCGCGCCGCTCGCCCCCGGCGAGTTCGTCGATGTGGAGTTCCCGCTCCAGCCCGACGATCAGGTGATCCCGGCAGGACAGCGGATCGGCTTGATGGTTTTCGCGAGCGACGCCGACTTCACCCTCTGGGCCAGTCCCGGCACCGAACTCACGCTGGACCTGGCCGGGGCCGCACTCGATCTGCCGGTCGTGGGGGGGCGCGCGGCGCTCGAGCGGGCGCTCGACCGGGGCCGCTGATCGGGGGGGTCGGGCGGCGAGATACACAAAGGGGGGGACCCGGGCGGGTCCCCCCCTTTCCCTTCTCGCTCAGCGAGGCTGCCCCTCCCCGCTACCGGCGTCGTCGCCTCCGTCCTTCCGGTGGCTGCCCCACCAGGTCGCGACGCCTGCCACGATGAGGAGGACGTAGACGAAGATGGACGCCGGGTCGAGCGGCAGCGCCGCCAGCTGCAGGGGGAGCGTCTCCACCGCGGGGTGGAGCGCCGAAATCGTGTCGAACATGGATGGATCTCCGATCGGCCCCCGGCCGGCACGCGGTCGGGGGCGGGATTCTGACGTCGCGCGAGGTCGCACGACGAGGGCGCCGGGAATTACGGCGCGATCGGAGGGGGACGTGCGGCGCGGCCGGTGTCGGGTCCGCGGTGGAGGGCCGAAGCGCCCACGAGGGGGGCTGCGGGCTCGGCTCCGGCCGCCGGCGGCAGGAGGGCAAGGACGGGGGCGGCGTCGAGGGGGCGATCGGAGCTGACCCGATCGCCCGGCGGGCGTTCGGGCCCCGGTGCCCCGAGCGAGAAGGCCTGCATCGCCCGGAGGCCGGTGGTGGCCAGGAGGGCCACCGAGCAGCCACCAGCCTCGCGCGCCAGCGCGACTCCTACGCAGGGGTGAACCAGCGACGCCCCCGGGGCGACCGCCACCCCCGCACCGTCCCCCGATGGAGGACCGAGCAGCGTCGTGAGAAGCACCGCCAGAACGGTGCTCACGAGTCGGCGGGAATGACGTCGATGGGTCATGCTGCAAACATGGGGCCGCCCGCCCCCCGAGAGAAGGGAGCCCCTCATGCCGGGGGCGGGATTCGAACCCGCAAGGGGTCGCCCCCAGCCGATTTTAAGTCGGCTGCGTTTACCGTTTCGCCACCCCGGCGCAGGCGGGAGGATAGCAGCCCGGCGGGGGTGGGGATACCCTCGGGCGGCCGGGCGTGGAGCCGCTGGTCACACCTCGTCGCGCACGGCGCCCAGGCGGAGAGCGTTGAGCGTGACGGCGAGAGAGACGCCGAGGTCACCTGCGACGACGGCCGTCACCAGCGAGACCATGCCGAAGGGCACGGCGAGGGCGAGGACCCCCTTCACCACGATGGCGGCGGTGATGTTCTGGCGGATCACCCTCCCGGCCCGGGTGCTCATCCGCCGGGCGTAGGCGAGTCGGGTCAGATCGTCACCCATGAGCGCGATGTCGGCGGTCTCGAGGGCGACGTCGCTCCCCATCGCACCCATCACGATCCCGACGGTGCTGGCGGCGAGGGCGGGGGCATCGTTCACCCCGTCGCCGACCATCGCCACCGCCCCGTACCGGGCTTCCAGTTCCTCGACGGCGCGCACCTTGTCTTCGGGGAGGAGGCGCGCGCGCACCTCGTCGACCCCCACCACCGCGGCCGTCTCTGCAGCGGCCTCAGGGGCATCTCCGGTGAGCATGACGGTCCGCTCGACCCCCTCCGCGCGAAGGGCCCGCAGCGCCGGCGCCGCCGACGCACGGGGACGGTCGGCCAGCACGAACCACGCGTCTACCGGTCTCGACGGTCCGGGCTCACCCACCTGGAGTCCCACGACGGTGCGGCCTCGTGTGTCGATCGCCTCCGGCACTGCGACGCCGAGCCACGCGGGCGACCCGATCCGGCACCACACCCCCCCCACCTCGCCCTCGGCGCCACCTGGATGTCCCGGATCGTGAGGCAGGCCGCATGAGTGCTGCCGTCGCGGGAGCGCTGTCCGCCGCCGCCGCGGTCCTGCTTGCCGTGCCGTGGCGTCCACGCCCCAGCCGCTCCCCTGCCGGCACCTCGGACGAGCCTCCCAGCCGGCCCGGCCCCGTCGACCGGCTCGGTACGGCCCTTGCTCGCCGCACCCGCACGGCCGAGGACCCGGCCACGGTCCGCCTCCTGGCCTGGGGCGCGATCGGCGGGGTTGCGGCGCTCCCCCTCGCACCGGTGCTGACCCTGGCCCTTCCAGCCGGCGCTTGGGCGCTCACCGTGCTCCGGCAGCGCCAGCACGCCCGTCGCGAGGACCGTGCCGTGCTCAGCCGGCTCCCGGACACAGTCGACCTGCTGCTGCTCGCCACCAGCGCCGGCACCGGTCTCGCCCTGGCCCACCAGGCCGTGGCCGAGCGGGTCGACGGGCCGGTGGGCGCGGCGCTCCTCGTGGCCCACGAGCAGGCCGGGCGCGGCACGCCCCGGGCCGACGCGATCGTGAGCGCCCTGGCTCCGCTGGGCGAGCGCCCGGCGGCGCTGGCCCACGTGCTGGCCGACCACCTCCGCTACGGCACCCCGCTCGGGCCCGAGCTCGACCGCCTCGGGCTCGAGCTGCGCCTCCATCGTCGCCGCCAGGCCGAAGAGGACGCCCGTCGCGTGCCGGTGCGCCTCCTCGCCCCGCTCGTGGCGTGCACCCTCCCCGCCTTCGCGCTGCTCACGGTGGCGCCGCTCCTCATCGCCTCGCTGCAGCAGATCCCCGCCTGAGTGCCCCACCGGCACCAGCCAGCTCGCCGGCCCTCGCTGGCCCTCGGCCCCTGGCCCACCAGCGCAACCACCCGAACGGAGGCCCCGTGCTCCAGATCCTCACCGCCCTGCACCTCGTCGCCACCGCCGCGGCCGAACGGGCCCGTGCCCGCTTGGCAGCGGACGACGGCCAGTCCACCGCCGAGTACGCCCTCGTGCTGCTCGGCGCGGCCACCGTCGCCGCCCTGCTCATCTCGTGGGCGGCCCGGTCCGGCCGCATCACCGGCCTG